>CAZUNW010000177.1:0-5069 GCA_964621425.1 uncultured Chryseobacterium sp.
GAGCGTGCCGAAGAGGGCCGCGGTGAGGATCACCGTGCAGAGGGCGATGCTCACCGTGTAGCTCAGGGCCTGGCTCTGCTGCAGGGCGAGGTTGACGGCGAAGATGAGGCTGCCGCAGATAAGGGCGGTTATCACCGCCACGCGCAGTTCCTTCCAAAGGCGGGTGGCCACGTTGAGGTTCTGCAGGGTTCCTGCGGCGAGGCCCTGCACCACGATGGCACTGGACTGCACCCCGACGTTGCCGGCCGTGGCGGCGATGAGGGGCATGAAGAAGGCCATTTTTGGGTCGATGCGCAGTTCCTCCTCGTACAGGCCGATGATCTGGGAACTCAGGACCCCGCCAGCTAGGCCGATGAGCAGCCAGGGCAGGCGTGCCCGTGTCTGGACAAGGGGGCTGTCGGTGGCATCCACGTCCTCGCTGATGCCGCTCGCCAGCTGGTAGTCCTCCTCGGCCTCCTCCTGCATCACGTCCATCACGTCGTCGAACGTGATGCGGCCCACCAGCCGCCCGTCATTGTCCACCACGGGCAGCACCACCACGTCGTACTTCTTCATGGCGTTCACCACATCCTCGGCATCGGTGTCCACGCGCACGCTGACCACCTCTGTCTCGCAGAGGTGCTTGATCAGGGTGCGGGTGCTCTCCGCGGTGAAGAGCAGCTGTTTGAGGGGCAGGATGCCCACGAGTCGCTCGTCCTTGTCCACCACGTACACCGTGTAAACGTGTTCCACCTCGCGGGCTTGCTGCCGCATTTCCACGATGGCCCGCGCGACGGTGGCGTCCGAGCGGACACTGATGAGCTCCTTGGCCATCAGGGCTCCGGCGGTGCCCTCCTCGTAGCGAAGCAGTTCCTGGATGTCTCCGGCCTGCTCGGCATCATCCAGCAGATCGAGCACCTCCTTGGCCTTCTGCTCGGGCAGGTCGGCCATCACATCGGCCGCATCGTCAGACTCGATGTGGCCGATCACCTTGTCGGCGATCTCCTGGCTCGTGAGGCCCTCCAGGAGCCGTTCGCGCAGGTCCTCGTCCAGTTCCAGGATCGCCTCTGCCGCGGTCTCAAGGATGTCCTGGTCGCGTCCCACCTCCACATCGCTCTGGATGCGGTCCAGCAGGCCTTTGGTGAGCTCGAAGGACATGTCGGCGGGTGGTCCATGGTGGCCCCAACGCGGGGCCCGCGAAGCTACGAAGGACGCGTGGGTCCGGCGAGCGTGGCCAGGGCGGCGAAGGCCCCGACCGGCAGCTGCTCAGCGCGCTTGCCCGCCAGGTCGGGTGGGAGACCTCCCTCGAGCCCGGGGAAGTGCCGCAGGGCGTTTGCGAGGGTCTTCCGCCGCTGGTTGAAGGCGGTGCGCACGAGCCGGAAGAACACCTCCTCATCGCAAGGCAGGCGGTCCGTGGTGTTGCGCCGCAGGCGGATCACCGAGCTGCGGACCTTGGGTGGCGGGATGAAGGACCCGGGTTCCACGTGGAAGAGCAGTTCCACGTCGTAGTAGGCCTGCGCGAGCACGCTGGTGATGCCGTACACCTTGCTGCCGTGCTGGGCCCGCACGCGGTCCGCGACCTCCTTCTGGAACATGCCCACCACCTCCGTGCAGCGGTCGCGGTGCGCCAGGACCTTGAAGAGGATCTGGCTGCTGATGTTGTATGGGAAGTTGCCGATCACGGCGAAGGGGCCATCAGTCACCGTTGCCGGGTCCATCCGCAGGAAGTCCTCCTCGCGCACGTCGATGCCGGGGAACGCCGCGTGCAGGTGTTCCACCGATTCGGTGTCCACCTCGAAGCAGGTGAGGGCACCGCCGCAGGCGGCCACGAGGTGGGCGGTGAGCGCGCCCGTACCGGGGCCCACCTCGATCGCATGGCGGTGGCCGCCGTGGCCAGTGAGCGCGGCCGCGATGCGCCGGGCGATGGCCTCCTCCTTCAGGAAGTGCTGCCCCAGGTGCTTCTTCGGACGAATGCTCATCAGGCGGTGTGCAGCACCTCGAGCAGCGTGCGGAAAGCGGCGAATCGCCCACCGTAGCGTTCATGCGTGCGTGCCTGTAGCGCGGCGGCGTGCTGGTCGCGGTACCGTTCGTAGGTGGCCATGTCGGCACAGGTGTACTGGACGGCGTAGGTGATGCCACCCTCGTCCTCCGCCAGCACGCGGCAGATGCGGTTGTCCAGGAAGAGGCCTGTGGCCATCACCTCGGGGATGTGCTCCCGCTTCATCCAGGCGAGCCATTCCTCGTGCACCGCCTGGTCCACGTTGATGGTGACGTTATAGATGATCATTGGGGTGGTGCGGACGGGGCTTCCGCCGGTTCGGTGTCAGGGGCGTCCCCGCGCAGGCGCCGGAAGCGGGCACGTGCCTCGGGCACGAAGATGCTGCCGGGCTGCTCGAACAGGAGCTTCTCGTAGAAGGTGCGCGCCCGCTCCAGGTCCTGCAGGTCCTCTTCGTGGACGCGGCCAAGCTCGAAGAGCGCATTGTCCATCAGGATGCCGAGCGGGTGCTCGGCCACGATGCGCTCCAGGCAGCCCACCGCCTCGGCGTAGGCCCTGCGCTGGCGGGCGATGCGCTGGCGCAGGTAGAGAACGTCGTCGGCGATGTCGTCCATGGGGAACGCGGCATCGAGGCTGTCCAGCACGGCGATCGCCTCGGCATACCGGCGCTGGAAGGTGAGCAGGTCCGCCTGGGCGAACAGGGCGAGCGGTGCGCTGCTGCTGTCGGCCCCGATGTGGTCGGTGATCAGCAGGCTCAGCTCCATGGCGTCGTTGGCGATGAGCTTGGATGTGGAGGCCTTCAGCACGTCCAGCTGCCCCTTGGCCCATAGCATGTCACCGGCGTAGAAGCTCACTTTCGCGTTGCGCAGGCGTGCCTCATGGCCCAGTGGGTCGTACTTGAAGTCGAGGTCCACCTGGCTGTAGAGGAGCGAGGCTTCCCAGATGTCACCGTCGAAGAGGTGCACGTCACCCAGGGCCAGCTTGAGGCGGCCACGGGTGGTGGCATCGATGTCCGGCAGTGCGAGGGCCTGCTCCAGCAGCTGAGCCGCGGCCTCCCGGTCGTTGAGGTAGTACGCCAGCACGCGGGCGAGCTCCTCCATGAGTTCCACGGTGCCCTTGTTGCGCCCCAGCTCGTCCAGCGTGCCCTCGTAACGGGAGCGCAGCGCGGCGAGCGCCTCGGCTGGCGGCTCGGCTATCGCGCCAAGGCGTGCCATCTCGGTTCGCACCTGCCCGATCCGCGCCTTCGGGTAAGTTCCATCCCGACGGCCCAGCGCCACCACATGATCGTAGCATTTCATGGCGATGTCGTGGTCCCCGTTGGCCGTGGCGATCTCCGCCAGCTCCATCAGCCGGGTGCCGCCCTCGTCGAAGCGCTTGTCCAATGCCTTCGATTGCACGAACGCACCGTTCAGATCCTTCTGCTGGATGTAGAGCCAGATGAGGAGTTCCTGATTGATGGCACGTCCGGGATCGCGCTGTATGCGACGCAGGAGCTCGGTGCGCAGGTCGTCGGTGGTGCCATCGCGCCGGCTGAAGTCGATGGTCCGGGAGAGCCCGTTCTGCACGGCCTGGATGTAGCCCTCGTTCACGGCGAGCAGGTCCAGGTAGGCGCGGATCATGGCCGGCACGTCGCCCTTGAGCGCGTAGAGGTTGGCGATCTCGAACTGGAACCCCGGACCCTCCTTCAGCAGGCGTTGTCCGCGTTCATAGGCCTCCAGCGCGAGGTCGTGCTCGTTGTGCCGCGTGAAGGCGTTGGCCACCTGGCGGATGCTGTTGGGTTCGGGCCTCATGCCGCGCAGCACCTTCTCGAACTGCTGGCGCGCCTTGTCCTCGTGGCCGGCCATGCGCAGCACAAGCCCCAGGTCCACCGCGTAGCGCGGGTCGTTGTCGCGCTTCATCTGCTCGCGGGCGATCTTCTCCGCCTTGGGCAGGTCCTTGATGGCCACGTAGCACTTGTAGAGCTGCTCGTAGTGAAAGGTGGTCGGCTGCTTCTTTTGGAGGCGCTCGTAATAGAGGATGGCCTTTTCGTGATCGCCCGCCTGGAAGTATTGGGCGGCGAGCTGTTCATCGGTGGCGTCCTGCGCGGCAAGGGGTGAGGCCGCCGCCAGCAGCAGCCCCAGGAGCAGGAGCACGGTCCGCGTCATGGCGATGGCGTGGGGCTGTACAGCAGTTCGGCGATGGCGCGGTGCTGAGCCCGCCATTCGCGCTGGCAGGTGCCTGCGCTGCGGGTCACGGTGGTCACGCCCGGGGCCAGTTGTTCGAGCACCAGGCGCTCCTGTTCGAGGTAGGTGGTGCGGGGCCCCTCGGGCAGGAGGCCGCGTTCGATGTCGTGCCGCAGGTCTGCCAGCTGGGCACGACTTCGCTTGAGCTCTTCGCGCAGGCGGGGCGTCTCCCTGCGCACGCGGCCCAGGGAGCGGTCCATCGCCCGGTAGTAGTTGCCCATGGGGATGGCCTGGTCCTTGGCCAGCGTGTCCTTCAGCAGCTCCTCCAGCGCCGGTCGCTGGCCGCGGAAAACCGAGTCCATGTGGTCATAGCCGGCCAGGTCGATCGTGTCCAATGCCCCTTCCAGGCTGTCCGTCAGGCGCACCAGCGCGTCCACCTCGGCCAGCAGCCGGGGGTCGGCATTGCGGGTGCATGCCCCCAGCATCAGGCCAAGCGCGGCGAAGATGGCGATCGGCACGCGGTTCATTTGGTGATGCGGTCGAAGCCGGTGTAAGGCCGCAGGGCCTTCGGGATGTGGATGCCCTCGGGAGACTGGTTGTTCTCCAGCAGGGCGGCCACGATGCGGGCGAGGGCCAGGGCGCTGCCGTTCAGCGTGTGGGCCAGCCGGGGTTTCTTGTCCTCACCCCTGAAGCGCAGTTTCAGTCGGTTGCTCTGGAAGGTCTCGAAGTTGCTGATGCTGCTCACCTCCAGCCAGCGCTGCTGGGCGGCGCTGAACACCTCCATGTCATAAGTGAGCGCGCTGGCGAAGCCCATGTCGCCGCCGCAGAGCAGCAGCTGGCGGAAGGGCAGTTCCAGGTCGCGCAGCAGGCCTTTCACATGCTCCACCATCTCCTCCAGGGCGGCGTAGCTGTCCTCGGGCCTCTCCACGCGG
>CAZUNW010000178.1:0-1530 GCA_964621425.1 uncultured Chryseobacterium sp.
CGCCGCCGCGGTGGCCGCGCATGAATGCGGGCATGCCGTCCAACACGCCACGGCCTATTCCTGGCTCACCATGCGCAGCAAGCTGGTGCCGGTGGTGCAGGTGGCCAGCACCTTCATGCAATGGGTGATCCTGGGGGGCATCCTGTTGATCAACTCCTTTCCCCAGCTGCTGCTGATCGGCATCATCCTTTTTGCCTTTACCACGCTGTTCGCCTTCATCACCCTTCCGGTGGAGTATGACGCGAGCGACCGGGCACTCGCCTGGATCAAGCGCAACGGCATTGTGTCCCCCGGCGAGTACGCCATGAGCGCCGATGCCCTGAAGTGGGCCGCGCGCACCTATGTGGTGGCGGCGATCGGCTCCCTGGCCACGCTGCTCTACTACATCTCGATCTTCATGAACCGCCGGAACTGACCCCCCTCCCTGTTCCGTGCGGCAAGGGCCATCGCGCAGGCGGTGGCCCTTGCAGTTCGCCCCTCCTACCGCCGGCGCGAGCGCAGGCCCAGCACGCCCAGCAAGCCGCGGGTAAGCTCGCGCACCACCGTGTTGCCCACTTGCCGCAGCACGGGGTTCCGACCGAGCTTCTCCATCAGCGAGCGCTCCGGTGCGCCGCTGCGGGAGGCGCGGGCCGGCTTTGCGAGGGGGGCCTCCCCCCCTGCCGTGCCGGCCATCCGGGCCTCCAGCAGTTCGAACGCGCTCTCCCGGTCAACCTCCTCGTCATACTTGGCGGACAATGTGCTCCGCGCCACCAGCCCGTCCAGTTCCAGCGGGCTGAGCACATCCATCCGCGTGCCGGGTGTACGCATCAGCGTGTGTGCCAGCGGTGTGGGCATGCCCTTCTCGTCCAGCGCCGTGACCAACGCCTCCCCGATCCCCAGTGCGGTGAGCAGTGCGCCGGTGTCGTAGAAGTCGGTGAGGGGATAATTCTCGGCTGTGCGTTTGATCGCGGTGCGGTCCTTGGCTGTGAAGGCACGCAGGGCGTGCTGCACCTTTAGGCCCAACTGGCCAAGCACCTCGTCCGGCACATCGGTGGGGCTCTGCGTGCAGAAGTAGACCCCGACGCCCTTCGAACGGATCAACTTGATGATGGTGCCGATCTGCTCCAACAGCGGGCGCGTGGCCGTGCTGAAGATCAAGTGCGCCTCGTCGATGAAGAGGCAGAGCCGGGGCTTGTCCGTGTCGCCCACCTCGGGTAAGGTGGCATACACCTCCGCCAGCAGGCACAGCATGAAGGTGCTGAACAGGCGCGGCCTGTCCTGGATGTCGGTGAGCCTGACGATATGCACAACGCCCAGCCCGTCGCGCACCTGCAGCAGGTCGTTCACGTCGAAGCTGCGTTCCCCGAAAAAGCGATCCGCGCCCTGCTGCTCCACCTCGATCAGCTTGCGCAGGATGGTGTTGACGGTGGCCGGGCTGACCGAGCCGTACTCCTTCTGCACGAACGCCCTGCCTTCCTGCACGGTGAACTGCAGCACGCGCCGCAGGTCCTTCAGGTCAAGCAGGGGCAGTCCGTTGTCATCGCAGTACTT
>CAZUNW010000178.1:1540-5039 GCA_964621425.1 uncultured Chryseobacterium sp.
TGCGGCCCAGCAGCACCGGCCCGAACTCACTGATCGTGGCCCGCAGCCGTGCACCCTTGTCCCCGCTGAGGCTCAACAGCTCCACGGGAAGTGCGGAGGGCGCGAACGGGATCCCGGTGCGCGCGGCCCGTTCCGCGGTGCGTTCGCCGGGGGTGCCGGGTGCGGCAAGGCCGCTCAGGTCGCCCTTGATATCCATCAGCAGCGTGGGTACACCCTGCAGGCTGAGCTGCTCCGCCAGCATCTGGAGGCTCTTGGTCTTGCCCGTACCGGTGGCCCCTGCGATGAGGCCGTGACGGTTCATGGTGCGAAGCGGGATGCGCACCGGGGCCTCCGGCAAGCAGGTGCCGTTGAACACTGGGGCGCCCAGCACGATGGAACCGCCCCGCACCGCATGACCGGCCTGCATGGCCGCCCTGAACTCCTCGATCGTTGGCATGGGGTCAAAGTAAATGGCCCCCAGGGTCCGATCCCCGTTCCTGCGCAATCCGCTGGGCGGGCCGAGCGTCCGGCCCTACCTTGGCCCTGTGGAACGACACGCCGGTATCGATGGCCTGCGCTGGACCCTTCCGGCTGTGGCCTTGATCGCGTTGCTGTACGTGGGCGCTCCTGTCCTGATCCCCCTGCTCTATGCCCTGCTCCTGGCCCTGGTGCTGTACCCTTTGGTGGCCGGTCTGGAGCGGCGGGGCTGGCCGCGGGCGCTAGCCATCGGCGCGGGGTTGCTATTGGTACTCGGGCTGGTGAGCGCCCTGCTCGGGCTGCTGTCCTGGCAGGTGAGTCTCTTCATCGACCGCCTGCCCGCCGCCGAGGGAAGCCTCTGGGAACGGCTCGACCGGTGGGTCGCTGCGCTCCTGCTGCGCCACCGCGGTGCATGGTGGTTCGAGCTCACCAACGTGCTGCCCGGCAGTGTGCCTGCAGTGCTTGGCAACCTGTTGACCGGGCTCTTCGGCGTGGCCTTCAATGCCTTCATCATCCCCGTTTACACCGCCCTCCTGCTCTACAACCGGGGGCAGTTCATGGCCGCGCTGGCGGCATCCGTTGGTCCCGGACTGGCCCCACGCGTGCCGGCCATCCTGGCCAAGGCAGTGGCCACCTACGCCCGCTTCATCAGCGGCATGGTACGGGTGTACCTCATCGTGGGCGCGCTCAACAGCGTGGGCTTCCTGTTGCTCGGCGTCCCGCACGCGGTGCTCTTCGGACTGCTCACCGCCCTCATGACCATGATCCCATACGTGGGCATCCTGTTCAGCTCCCTGCTGCCCATCGCACTGTCCTATGCCAGCAGCGGATCGGTATGGATGCCGCTGGGCGTGGTGCTGGTGCTGGGCGTGGTGCAATACCTCGAGGCCAACCTCATCTTCCCCAAGGTGGTGGGCGGCCGGCTGGGCTTGGGAACGCTGGGCAGCCTGGTGGTGATCTTTGCCGGGGCCGCTCTATGGGGCGTAGCGGGAATGATCCTCTTCCTGCCCCTGGTATCGCTGGGCGTGCTGGTGGCCGAGGATGTGCCTGAACTGATGCCGCTGCGCCGCTGGTTCGGGGGGGCGGGCGCCTGAGCGCCTATTGGAACTTGATGCGGTCGATGCTGAAGCGCCCGCTTCCGGTGAGGAGCAGGGCCACGTAGGCCACGAGGTAGAACAGGGCCGTCTCTCGTTCAGACCAAGGGTCGCCAGACTTCACCATGAAGACGACCACTGCCATTGCGATGATGAGCGGGATGAGGGCTGCACGGGTCCAGAGGCCCAGCACCACGAGGGCGGCGCAGACCACCTCGGCTAGGACGATCAGGGACAGGGATGCCACCGGCCCGATGCCGAACGGGTCGGTGAACGAGTCCATTCGTTCGGCGAAGTGCATCAGCTTCGGCCATCCGTGGAGCCAGAGCATACCGCCGCCGGCGGAAATACGCAGCAGCAGCACCCCGAACTCCTCCCCCAGCGGTTCACTGTTGAGCAACATGGCTTGACGTGTGTGGGCGAAGTTGCTGCGCACAGGTACCCGGATGAACAACGGTGGTGGCCGAAGTTTCCACCGCGCGGCGTGGACGGAGCGCAACCCGGGCCGGTCGGATCCCGTAGGAACGCACATGCGCCTCCTTTGCATCACCCCCCTCCTGGCCGCGGCGGCCGTGGCCGCCCAAGGCCCGTCCGACCCCTTCGCAGAAGGCCTATCGGCTGTGCGCCAGGAGCATCACCAGACGGCGGTGGACCTCTTCACTGCTGTGATCGGCGAGCGGCCGGACAACGCCCGGGCCTGGTACTACCGGGGGCTGAGCCGGGAGGCCATGGGTGACCATACCGGGGCGCTGCATGACCTGGACCGGGCCCTGCTGCTGAACCCGGGAGACCTCAACATGCACCTGCGCCGGGCGGAATCGCTGGTGAACGCGGAACGCCACGAGGAGGCCCTTGCCGACCTGCGCACCATCCTGGCCGCGGCGCCGGAGCAGGCCATCGGCGTGCATGCACGCTTCACCATGGGAAGGGTGCACGTGGCGCGCCAGGACTATGCCGCAGCGCTCACCGTCTATGATGAGCTTTTGCGGATCGAACCCGCAAATGCCAAGGCCTGGTGCAACCGGGGCCTGGTATACAACAGCATGGGCGAGCACGAGGCGGCCCTTCCCGACCTGTCCAAGGCCATCGGACTGGACCCCGCCGTCCTGAAAGCCTACGGGGCCCGCGCACGTGCGCTGATCGCCTTGGACCGTGCGGACGAGGCCTGCCCGGACATCGTGCTGGCCCGCGAACAGGGCGATGCCAGCATGGACGAGCTGCTCGTCATCCATTGCCTGTGAGGCCGGAGCAGCCCGCCCGTCCTATCTTCGCGCCCCTTCGTACCGCCGCTCGTAGGGCGGACGAGGTGCAGCGATGGCCATCAATGTCACCCTTCCGGACGGTTCCGTCCGCACGTACGACCCCGGCGCGACCGCGCTGGACGTGGCCCGCAGCATCAGCGAGGGCCTCGCACGCAATGTCCTGGCCGCCAAAGTGAACGGCGAGGTGCGGGACGCCATGCGCCCCCTGCCGGGCGACTGCACACTGCACCTGCTCACCTGGACGGACCCCGAGGGCCGCAACACACTCTGGCACAGCAGTGCCCACCTGATGGCCGAGGCCATCGAGGGTCTGTACCCTGGCACCAAGTTCGGCATCGGCCCGGCCATCGAGCACGGGTTCTATTACGACATTGACCTGGGAGGACGCACCATCGGCGAGTCCGACTTCGCGGCCATCGAGGCCCGGATGAAGGAACTGGCTGCGCGCAAGAGCGCCTACCAGCGGCGCGAAGTGCCGAAGGCGGCGGCCGTGGCCCATTTCACGGAGAAGGGCGATGAGTACAAGCTGGAACTGCTGGAGGGCCTTCACGACGGCGAGATCACGTTCTACACCCAGGGCGACTTCACCGACCTGTGCCGCGGACCGCACATCCCCGATACCTCGTTCATCAAGGCGGTGAAGGTGATGAGCGTGGCAGGTGCCTACTGGCGCGGGGATGAGAAGCG
>CAZUNW010000179.1:0-4996 GCA_964621425.1 uncultured Chryseobacterium sp.
GACGCCAACTACCAGGTGGAGCACGCCAAGATCGCCATCGCCAGCGGTGGGCTGTTCCCGAACGGTCCCGGCAGCGGCACCTCGCGGAACTTCCTTCCGCACCCCTACTCGGACATGATCTACGCCTTCATCATCGAGGAGTACGGGAGCGTGCTAGGCGGCCTCGGCCTGCTGCTGCTCTACCTCATCCTCATGGGTCGCGCCGTCCGTATCGCACGTCTGTGCCCGAAACCCTTCGGCGCGCTGGCCGCACTCGGCCTGAGCCTCAGCCTGGTTCTGCAGGCACTGGTGAACATGGCCGTGGCCGTGAACCTGGTACCCGTGACCGGCCAGCCGCTGCCGCTGGTAAGCATGGGCGGAACCTCCATCTGGTTCACGAGCCTCATGATCGGCATCGTACTGAGCGTGAGCAGGAGCATCACTGACGAAACTGCATCCGAGCATGTCGAACCCCAAGACCGCACCGCCGCGGCGGCCGCTTAGGCTGATGATCAGCGGAGGAGGCACCGGAGGGCACATCTTCCCGGCGATCGCCATTGCGAACGCTGTCCGGGAGCGGCTGCCCGACGCAGAGGTGCTGTTCGTGGGGGCGGAGGGCCGTATGGAGATGACCAAGGTGCCCGCCGCTGGATACCGCATCGAGGGCCTTCCCATCCGTGGCCTGCAACGCGGATCGATCCTCGCCAACCTTGCATTGCCCTGGCTGCTGCTGTGCAGCCTGCTCAAGGCGCGCTCCCTGTTGCGTTCCTTCCGGCCCGATGTCGCCGTCGGCGTGGGTGGTTACGCCAGCGGACCTGTCCTGGCCGTGGCTCAGCGCATGGGCGTGCCTACCCTTGTCCAGGAGCAGAACAGCCATGCGGGCCGGACCAATATCCATCTCGGCCGCCGTGCGGACCGCATCTGTGTCGCCTACCCTGGGATGGAACGCTTCTTTCCCAAGGATCGCCTGCGGGTGACGGGCAACCCGGTCCGAAGTGCCACGGTTCAGCTGGAGGGCAAGCGACCCGAGGCACTTGTCCACTTCGGACTGCGCGGGGATGCCCCCATCCTCCTTGTGACCGGTGGCAGTCTGGGCGCACGTGGCGTCAACCGTGGCGTGCATGCGGCGCTAGCTGCATGGATGCAGGCGGGTGTACAGGTGATCTGGCAGACCGGGATGCCCTTCCTTGAACAGGCGCGCGAGGCCGTTAACGCGCTCGGCTATTCGAGCTGCAAGGTGAACGCCTTCATCGACCGGATGGACCTGGCATATGCCTGTGCGGATGCAGTGGTGGCCCGCGCGGGCGCAATCAGCATCAGCGAGCTCTGTCTCGTGCGGCTGCCCGCCGTGCTTGTGCCTCTTCCCACCGCCGCGGAGGACCATCAGACCGCAAATGCTCGCATGCTCACCGACCGTGGTGCTGCCGTCCTCGTCCGAGATGACCGCGCGGTGGAAGAACTGGGGCCGGTGGTGGAGCGCCTGTTGAAGGATGCGGCGGAGCGCCAGCGAATGCGTTCCGCCATCGGTGCGTTCGGTCATGCGAATGCCGCAGAAGCCATCGCCGGCGAGGTGATCGCCCTGGCACAAACTCGGATGGCCGCATGAACCGGAAAGACCAGCGCATCTATTTCGTCGGTATCGGCGGCATCGGCATGAGCGGCCTTGCACGCTATTACCGGCGTCGCGGTGCACAGGTGGGAGGCTATGACCGGACACCATCCGCGCTCACGGATGGACTGGCTGCGGAGGGCATGGCCATCCACTTCGACGAGGATCCGGCATCCATCCCCCCCCTGTTCCGGGAGGCTCCCGGTGAGGTGCTCGTTGTGCGCACACCGGCCGTTCCGGCCTCGAGCCCGCTCCTTGCCTGGTGGACCGCCTCCGGCGCGCGCATCTTGAAGCGCAGTGAGGTGCTCGGTGAGATCACCCTTGACCACCCCACCATCGCTGTGGCCGGTACGCATGGCAAGACAACGGTGAGTACGCTGCTCGCGCACCTCCTACATGCCGGCGGAGTGCCGGTCAACGCCTTCCTCGGTGGCATCAGCGCGAACTACGGAACTAACGTGCTTCTCGACGACGGTGCCGCCATCAACGTGGTGGAGGCCGACGAGTACGACCGCAGCTTCCTCAGGTTGAGGCCGGCCGATGCCATCATCACGGCGGCCGACCCCGACCACCTCGACATCTATGGCACGCCTCAGGCGATGTATGACGCTTACCGGCAGTTCGCGGAGCTTTGCACGGGCCGCCTGCTCGTGCATGAGCGGGTGACGGCGGTGCTTCCAGGCCTCAAGGCCACCACCTATGCCATTGGCGGTAATGGTGTGCCTCGGGCCGAGCGCGTTGCGGTGGAGGAGGGCTGCTACCGGTTCGACCTGGTCACCGATACCATGACGCTGGAGGGCCTGCGCATGGGCATGCCGGGCCGCCACAACGTGGAGAACGCGACCGCCGCTTCCGTGATGGCCATGCGGGTCGGTTTGACCCCGGAGGCGGTGCGCGCCGGTCTGGCTTCGTTCCGTGGGGTGGAACGGCGCTTCCAGCGCATCATCGACGGCCCCGGTCCGGTGTTCATCGACGACTACGCCCATCACCCGGCCGAGCTGGAGGCGGCCATACGCTCCGCGCGTGAGCTCTATCCGGACCGCGAACTGACCGTGGTGTTCCAGCCGCACCTGTTCTCCCGCACACGTGACCTCGCTGACGGCTTCTCTACCAGCCTGGCCCTGGCGGACCGGCTCTACCTGCTCGACATCTATCCGGCGCGCGAGGAGCCCCTGCCGGGCATCACCTCCGCCTGGTTGATGGAACGCGTGCCCATGGAGCACAAGCGACTTGTGGGCCGTGATGAGCTGCTTGACCTGTTGTCCGCCGCACCCCCAGCGCTGCTCATGACACTGGGTGCGGGTGACATCGACCGCCTCGTGCCGCTCATCGCCAACAGGCTCCGCAAACCGGTCAACGCATGAAAGCCCTGCGCCCCTTCGTACGCCCCGTCCTCCTTGTGCTCACGGCCCTGCTCGTGGTGGGTGCCCTGGGCTTCGTGGAGCGGACCGCGGACCGACGACCCATACAGGACCTTGCCATTGATGTGCGGGCCGCGGATGATGCCCGCTTCATCACGACCCAGCAGGTGCGTGAGGCTGTGCTGGGCATGGGTGATGGAGTGGTTGGCGTGCCTGTCGCGGAAACGGACCTGGACGCCATAGAGGCGCGCCTGCGGTCGATCCCGTGGGTTGGTGCGGCGGAGGCCTACCATACTCTTGACGGCGTCCTGCATGTGCGTGTGGACCAGCGTCTGCCGATCGTCCGCGTGATCGAGCCAGCGGGCGTAGGCTACTACATCGACGCCGACGGGCATACCATGCCCCTGAGCGAACAGCATACCGCACGTGTGCCTGTGGCGATGGGGGCCATAACCCTGCCGGGGGCTGGGGAACGGGTGATCGACCTGCGTTCGCCGGACAGCCTGATCACGGCCTCCCGACTTCCCGGGGTGCATCGCATCGCCGGCCACGTGAGGAAGGACCCGTTCTGGTCCGCCATGGTCGACCAGATCGTCGTGACACCGGAGGGCGAGTACGAACTCATCCCGCGTGTTGGCGGCCAACGCATCCGCATCGGTGGCGCCGACAGGTTGGAACAGCGGCTCGCCAAGCTCAACATCTTCTACCGCCAGGGGGTCGAACAGACCGATTGGCGGCGCCATTCCATAATCGACCTGCGCTTTGACGGGCAGGTCGTCTGCACCAAACGCACAACGCCCTAACACGCTGACACATGGACCAACAAGAGATCGTGGCCGGACTGGACATCGGCACCACCAAGATCGCCTGCATCGTCGGGCGGCGTAATGAACAAGGCAAGATCGAGATCCTCGGCATGGGCCGAAGCCGTTCCGAGGGCGTGAGCCGCGGAATGGTGGCCAACATCCAGCGGACGGTGGATTCCATCATCGCTGCGGTGAAGGAGGCGGAGGCCAACGCCAACGTGGAGATCGGCACCGTGAACGTCGGCATTGCCGGGCAACACATCCGCAGTGTCCACCACCGTGGCATGATCACGCGCCAGCAGAGCCTCGAAGAGGAGATCCGCCAGCTGGATATCGACCACCTTATCGAGGACATGTACAAGCTGGTGATGCCGCCCGGCGAGGAGATCATCCACGTGCTCCCGCAGGAGTACATCGTCGATGGGGAGCAGGGTATCCGCGACCCGATCGGCATGAGCGGTGTACGCCTGGAAGCGAACTTCCACATCATCAGCGGGCAGGTCACCGCTGCGCGGAACATCAACAAATGCGTTCATCGGGCAGGTCTGGACACCACCGAGCTCATCCTTGAACCCCTGGCCAGCGCCGACGCCGTGCTCAGTGCGGAGGAGAAGGAGGCTGGCGTGGTCCTTGTGGACATCGGCGGAGGTACCACCGACATCGCCATCTTCTATGATGGCATCATCAGGCATACCGCGGTCATCCCCTTCGGTGGCAACGTGATCACCGAGGACATCCGTCAGGGGTGTGGCGTTATGCGGGAACAAGCCGAGCTGCTGAAGGTGAAGTTCGGAAGCGCCCTTGCCGCTGAGAACAAGGAGAACGAGGTGGTGTGCATCCCTGGACTGCGTGGTCGCGAGCCCAAGGAGATCAGCCTGCGCATGCTGGCCGAGGTCATCCAGAGCCGCATGGAGGAGATCGTGGAGCAGGTGTACTTCGAGATCAAGAACAGCGGTCTCGAGAAACAGCTCATTGCCGGTGTCGTCCTTACCGGAGGCGGTGCCCAGCTGAAGCACCTGCGCCAGCTTGTGGAATACCACACGGGCATGACCGCCCGCATCGGCTACCCCAACGAGCACCTCTCCAAGAGCAATGTGGAGCAGGTCACCAGCCCCCTTTTCGCCACCGGTGTCGGCCTGGTGATGAAGGGCTTCGCCTATCTGCAACGCCAGCGCGCCAACCAGGGAGGCCAGCCCTCACCGACGGCCTGGGCGCCGGCTCCATCCCAGACCGGGGGAAGG
>CAZUNW010000180.1:0-4991 GCA_964621425.1 uncultured Chryseobacterium sp.
AATTCAGGCCCTGGGTATCCTCACCAGCCTCACCCTGCTGGTGGCCATGTTCACCAACCTGCTGGTGCTGCCCTCGCTGCTCATCTCCTTCAACAAGGCGCTGATGACGAAGGCCTTCGAGGAGCCGCTGCTGGAGATCCTTGACGAGGAGGAGGACATCGACCTCATGGAACTCAAGCTGGAGCATGGCCGCGCCAACAGTGCACCACCCGCCACCGACAACGCCATCGACGACGAAGCATGAAAGGCATCATCCTGGCCGGGGGATCCGGCACCCGTCTGCATCCGCTGACCCTGGCCGTGAGCAAGCAGCTCATGCCGGTGTACGACAAGCCGATGGTCTATTACCCGCTGAGCACCCTGCTCGCCGCCGGCATACGCGAGGTGCTTGTTATCTCCACGCCGCATGACCTGCCCAGCTTCCGCAAGCTTCTGGGTGACGGTTCGCAGCTTGGCTGCAGCTTCACCTACGCCGAGCAGCCGGAGCCCAACGGCCTGGCCCAGGCGTTCGTGATCGGCCGCTCGTTCGTGGGAAGCGACCCGGTGGCGCTCATCCTGGGCGACAACATCTTCTACGGCAGGGGCTTCGGCCGCATGCTGGCACAGCACACCGACCCCGACGGCGGGCTGGTCTTCGCCTACCACGTGAGCGACCCCGAGCGCTACGGAGTGGTGGAGTTCGATGGCAACAACCGCGTGCTGAGCATCGAAGAGAAGCCGGCCAGGCCCAAGAGCAACTTCGCTGTTCCGGGCCTGTATTTCTATGGGAACGATGTACTGGACATCGCCGCAGGCCTGAAGCCGAGCGCACGCGGCGAGTACGAGATCACGGACGTGAACCGCGAGTACCTGCGCCAGGGACGGCTGAAGGTGGAGCTCATGGACCGCGGCACCGCATGGCTGGATACGGGCACCTTTCGCAGCCTCATGCAGGCGGGCCAGTTCGTGCAGGTCATCGAGGAACGCCAGGGGCTCCGCATCGGATGCATCGAGGAGGTGGCCTACAAGAAGGGCTACATCGACGCCGAACAACTGCGCGCCCTCGCGCGTCCCTTGTTGAAGAGCGGCTACGGCGAGTACCTGATGCGGCTCACGGAAGCATGAGCATGGGCTCCATCGCCGCGCACCGCGCGCGCATCGAACAGCGTATCGGCAACTGGGTGTCCGGCCTGCCTGGAGGTGCGCTGTATGCGCCCATGGCCTACCTGATGCAGCTGCCGGGCAAGCGCGTACGACCCTGCGCTGTGCTCCTCTCCGCGGAGCTGTTCGGGCACGACCCCGGCGATGTGCTTGACGAGGCGCTCGGTATCGAGCTGTTCCACAACTTCACGCTGATGCACGATGACATCATGGACCAGGCGCCGTTGCGCAGGGGCATGCCCACCGTGCACACCAAGTGGAACGTGAACACAGCCATCCTCAGCGGTGATGCCATGCTCGTGAAGGCCTATCAACTGATGGCGCGCGACCCCGAGGTGCTCCGCCTTTTCAGCACGCACGCACTGGGCGTGTGCGAGGGCCAGCAGCAGGACATGGACCTTGAGCAGCGCGCCGATGTGCATGTGGACGAGTACACCGAAATGATACGCCTGAAGACCGCGGTGCTGCTGGGCTGTGCGTTGCAGGTGGGCGCCGTGCTTGCCAAGGCCCCATCGGCGGAGCGGATGCGCATCGGTGCCGTCGGTGAGCATCTGGGACTGGCCTTCCAGCTGCGCGATGACCTGCTCGACGCGTTCGGCGATCCGGAAAAGGTGGGCAAGCAGAGAGGGGGTGACCTGCGCGCCGGCAAACGCACCTTCCTGCTCATTCGCGGACTGGAGCGGAGCAGGGAGCAGGGTCGCGTTGAACTGGCCGAGGAGCTCGCACGCCCTTCAGCGGAGCGCAACGTGGAGCGAATGCTTCGCGTCCTGTCCGAGCTGGGGGTGGAAGCGGAGGCGGCGGAGGAGGTGGAACGCCACCACCGCATGGCCATCGACGCCCTCGAAGCGATCGACGTGCCTGATGCGCGCAAACAGCCCCTGCGCGAACTGGCCCAAGCGCTTCTGGACCGGGTGTATTGATCACTGGGGCAGCAGGTCCCGAAGGGCCCCGGCAAGCGAGGGGTGCGCACAGCACCAGCCCGTGCGGCGCAAGCGTTCCGTATCCAGTGGTCCCCCGCCCAGCAGGGTGTCGGCGATGCCCCCCAGAACGAGGCGCAGCACCGGTGCAGGTACGGCGGGCAGTACGAAGGGCCGGTGCAGGGTGTGGGACAGCGTACGCATGAAGGAGCGGTTGTCTGTATGCTCCGGTGCCGCCACGTTGTACGCGCCCTGCATCGTGTCATCCATGATGGCGGTCATGTAGGCCTCGACCAGGTCCCCGAGGTGCACCCACGGCATCGCCTGGTCGCCGCGCCCAAGCGGTGATGCCAGACCAAGGCGGGCCACCCGCGCCAGCAGCGGCAACGCCCCGCCTTCCCGCGCAAGCACGACAGGGGTTCGCAGCTTCACCACGCGCGCCATCGGCACCCATTCATCCACGGCCTGTTCCCAGGCGGTGGTGATACCGGAGATCGTATCCGTGCCGTGGGGGGCGTTCTCCGTGACCGGCGTGGTCCACCGGCCGCAGCCATACCAGCCCGCACCGGATGCACTGATGAACGCGCGAGGCCGCCATCCGGTGCGCTGCGCCGCGGTGAGCAGGGCCTGCGGGCCGGACGCACGGCTCCGGATGAGCTCCCGCACCCGTCCCGCCGTCCAACGGCCTGAGGCGATGGGGGCCCCGGCGAGGTGCACCACGTGGTCCACACCCTGTACGGCCTCGTCAGGCGCCCCGGAGCGTGAGCTCCACGCGAACGTGCGCACGCCGGGCGCGTGGGCGGCGGAGCGACCGATCCAGCGCACTTGATGGCCAGCGCCCCGAAGGCGCACGGTGAGCGCAGTGCCGATCAGGCCGCTTCCACCGGTGATGAGGATGGTGCCCATGGGCGGGGAGAGACGGGGCGTCAGGTCAGTGGCCGTGGACGCCCCACGCGTCAGGAACAGGCGATGGGCACAAAGGTTCAGCGCGGGTGTCGCGCAACCGGTCACGTGCGGCTCAGCGCGCGCGCTCGATCGTCTTGAGGTCCTCGTCCAGCAGGCCCTCCTTCTTGCCGTAGAGGGCGGCATCGTCCCGCAGGTACATCAGTTCCCCCGAGGAGGCTTTGAACACGCGCTTGAAGCAATGCTTGTTCTTGTGGTCGCCGGTGAGCAGCACGTCACTGATGGCGACACCGCCATCACCGCGCGCAGCCGTTGAGCTGAGCTCCTGCAGGTCCACCACCTGGTGGCTGTGCGTGTAGCTTGCCTTCACGGCGGCGGCATCCGGCAGGCTCTTGTCCAGGTGTTCCTTCGCCAGGCGCAGCTCGAGCTCGTCGCGAACGAGGCGGTTACGGCCGGCGTACAAACGGTCGGCCGTGGCCTTGTCCGTGATCCTGCCGGCGCCCACCTGCTTCAGGTAATCCTGCAGGCATTTGACGTACACGTGCAGGTAGCCCGAGGTTCCCTTGGCGTCCATGCCCGCCGCATCGATCTGCAGGAACGCGAGGTCCTGCGAATTGGGCAGGTTCACCACGGCGTTCTCGGTGAGCTCAAGCGCCTCGCCTTTCTTCTGCTTCCATCCGCGCGCCAGCGTCAGGAATGTGCCTGTGTACTTCTCCGGGTCGTTGCGGAGGGTCTTCACGAGGTAGGTCCTGTCGGCCGTGAGCGGTTGCGTAGCCAGGTCGTTCACGGTGATGAAGTCCACGTCGGCGGTGAACTTCCAATGCGCCTTCACCGCGTCCATGATGGCGCGGTTGTATGGGCTGTCGCCCGCGTCCAGCACCACAAGGGTGGTGGTGGACTGTGCCGCCTTGATGGCATCGGCATCGAACGAGCCGTATTGGGCGCGCACGGCGGGTGTCAGGAGCAGGGTGGCCAGGGGGAGGATGGCGTGGCGCATGTTCGCTGTGGGGATGTCGCGGACTCGGTGCGCGGCGAAAATAGTGCCATATGCCCGGTGGCCTGTGCGTACTTTTCGAAATGCATGATGCGGGCCTGGTGGTGACCGCCCGGGCGCTGGAACCCTGGCTGGACCGTGCTGCGGTGCTGCGCGAGGTGAGTCTTCAGCTTGCAAAGGACCTTGGGGTGGATGTGGATGAGCTGGACGTGGAGGGCATGGCGGGTACCGTCGCCGAGAGACTGCGGGCGCGCGTGTTGCGTGTACTTGGCGGGAAGGAGTGTGAGGGAGCGCATGTGCTGCGGTCGGTGCTGTACCGGGTGGACGTGCCCGAGGGGTGGGCGGGGGAGGCGATGCGCACGGACGGGTTGAACGGCCTGTCCGGGGCCGTTGTGCTCCGCGCGCTGCAAAAGGTGTTGACGCGGCACCGGTACGCCGCGCTGAGGGGTGTGGATCAACCTCCTGATGGTCAATAGCTTGCAGCGGCCCGGTCCGGTGGCTACCTTTGCATCCCGGTCCAACGACTGAATGGACAAGCACTCCTACCTGAGCAACGCGGATCCCGCTGCGCTCGACGCCATCTACCAGCAGTTCCTCCAGGACCCCGCATCGGTCGATCCCGGCTGGGCCCGCTTCTTCGAAGGCTTTGAACTGGCGCGCACCCGGCATGAGGTGCTACCCGGCATTAGCCCGGCGTCCGGTGCGTCCGGCGGGCAGATGTCCAAGGAGTTCAAGGTCATCGAGTTCATCAACGCATACAGGCAGCGTGGCCACCTTTTCACCCGCACCAACCCGGTGCGTGAACGGCGCAAGTACAGCCCGCCCCTGGACCTTGCCACCTACGGGCTCGCCGACGCCGATCTCGACACTGTCTTCGCCGCCGGCAGCGAGGTGGGCCTGGGTCCGGCAAAGCTGCGCGACATCATCGCCCTGCTCGACCAGACCTATTGCCAGAGCATAGGTGTGGAGTTCCGCTACATCCGCAACCCCGAGAAGGTGCGCTGGTTGCAGGAGCGCATGGAGGGTTCCCGCAACAC
>CAZUNW010000181.1:0-4968 GCA_964621425.1 uncultured Chryseobacterium sp.
CACCGACACCGCCGCCAGCCTGCGCGCCATCGAGATCGAGGCCGATGTGATCCTCAAGGGCACCCGCGTGGACGGCATCTACACCGCGGACCCCGAGAAGGACGCCTCCGCCGTCCGCTATGAGCACATCTCCTTCACCGAGGTCTACGAGAAGGGACTCAACGTGATGGACCTCACCGCCTTCACCCTTTGCCGTGAGAACAGGCTGCCCATCATCGTCTTCGCCATGAACAAACCCGGCAACCTGCGCCGGGTGGTGTCCGGGGAGCGCGTGGGCACCCTGGTGCAGGTCTGACCGCCCTTCCCGAGGCCTGAGTAACTTCGCCGCCCACCCTTACAGCCATGGACGTAAAGCAGCTGATCGCCCCGAACGAGGACCTGATGAGGAAGGCCATCGAGCACCTGGAGCACGAGCTTACCAAGGTGCGTGCCGGCCGCGCCAACCCCGCCATGCTGGACACGGTGCGCGTTGAAGCCTATGGCGCGCACATGCCGCTCAACCAGGTGGCCAACGTCAACACCCCTGACGCGCGCACCATCATGATCCAGCCCTGGGACAAGAAGATGATCGACGCCATCGAAAAGGCCATCCAAGCGGCCAACCTGGGCTTCAACCCCAGCAACAACGGCGAGAGCGTCATCATCAACGTACCCATGCTCACCGAGGAACGCCGCAAGGACCTGGTGAAAGCTGCGCACAAGGAGGGCGAGCACGCCCGCGTGAGCATCCGCGGCGCGCGCCAGAAGGCCATGGAGGCCATCAAGGGCGCCAAGCTGCCCGAGGACGTGGCCAAGGACGGCCAGGAGCAGATGGAGAAGATCACAGGCATCTACAACAAGAAGGTGGAGGCCCTGATCGAAGCGAAGGAAAAGGACATCATGAAGGTCTGAGGGCCAATGCAGCCGGGACCTATGCCCACACCGGGCTACCCTCGCTGCAATTCCCGCACATCCCGATGCTGCCGCGCGCGGTGAGCAGGTTCCGCCGGAAGGCCGTGTAGGCCTCGCTGCTCCACACCTCCCGGAAGGTCTGCGTCCGCAGGTCGCCAAGCACATGGTGCGCGTCCTTGTCGAAGCAGCAGGGCACCACGCGGCCGTCCCAGGTGATCACGCAGCTGTGCCACATCTTCCAGCAACGGTCATCCAAGGCGTTCCGCACCTCCCACACCCCGGCGGCATTGCGCCGGTAGCGCGCATACTTGTCCTGCGTGGGTATCAGCGGGTGGTCGTCCTTGGGATCGTACACCTGCGCGGTCTTCAGCCACAGGTCGTCCACGCCGATGCGCCTGGCCAGGGCACGCGCTGCGGGTACCTCGTGCTCATTGGGCCTCACCACCAAGAACTGGAACACCACATGGGGGGTCGAGCTCCGCAGCTTCCGTTTCCACTTCACGATGCGTTCGGCGCCCGCGATCACCTGGGCCAAATCGCCCTCCCTCCGGTACGCGGAGTACGTTTCCTGGGTGGTGCCATCAAGCGAGATGATAAGGCGTGAGAGGCCGCTGCGTACGGTGGCCTCGGCCTTCTCCTCGGAGAGGAAGTGTGCGTTGGTGCTGGTGGCTGTATACAGGCCGTGGCGTCGTGCATGCGCCACCATGTCCAGGAAGGTGGGGTTGATGTAGGGCTCCCCTTGGAAGTAGAAGGTGAGGCCCCACAGATCGGGCGCGAGTTCGTCGATGACACGCGCGAAAAGGTCCTGCCGAAGGTTGCCGGTGGGTCGTGTGAAGCTGCGCAGGCCGCTGGGGCATTCGGGGCAGCGCAGGTTGCAGGCCGTGGTGGGTTCGATGGCGATGCTGATCGGAAGTCCCTGCATGCGCGGGTCCCTGGTGCGGCAGGCTTGGCGGAAGCTCCGCCAGATGCGGTAGGCGTTGGCGGCCCGGCGCGGGGTGAACGACCGCGTCCAGAGCGCGGCATCGTGCAGCGGGGCCAGGGGCGTGAGCGCCATGCCGCCAAGGTAACGGCAGGGAAGCGGCTGTTACCTTCCCGCCGGCCACCGCCCCGGACCATGACCCAGCGCGCCCTGCTCACCGCCTTCCTGCTGCTCCTCGCCGGTCAGTGGGTCCTCGGGCAGCGTCCGGTGACCGGCCGCGTGTTGGATGCGCGCAATGGAGAGCCCGTGCCCTTCGCCGTGGTGCGCGCATCAGCCGGTGGAGGCGGCACGGCGGCGGACCTGCACGGCCGCTTCGACCTGCAGGTGCCTTCCGTGGTCGACCGCCTGCAGGTCGGGTGCATCGGCTACCACACCCGGGAGGTGCTGCTGCCTGCGGGCGACAGCCTCCTGGTGCTGCTGGAACCTGCGGCGCTTGAACTGCGTGCATTTGATGTACGTCCGGAGCAGGACCCGGCCGTTCCGCTGATCGCCGCGGCCATCGCCAAGCGCGAACTGAACAACGGCCCCGCCCGCAAGGCCCACCGTTTCCGCTCCTACGCCCGCACCGTGTTCACCCTTGACGTGGACAGTACCCTGCTGGCCGACACCACGCGCATCGCGGCCCTCCCCGCAGCCGATCGCGAGGCGGTGCGCTTCGCCCGTCGCCAGCATGTGCTGTTGATGGAGAGCGCTACACGGGTGAGCGCCCGCCCGCCCGATCAGCGCACGGAGGAGGTGATGGCCATGCGGGTCAGCGGGCTCGAGGATCCTTCGCTGCTCGCCGTGGCCGCTTCCAGCCGCAGCTGGTCGGTCTACGATGCCCTGATCGCCCTTAATGAGCGGCGTTTCCCGGGGCCGCTCTCGCCAGGAGCCACCGACCGCTATCGTTACGTGTTGGAGGACACCGTGGCCCTTGCGGGCGATACCGTGTTCGTGATCCGCTTCCACCCGCGGAAGGGCGCCCGTTTCGATGGCCTCAAGGGCGTTCTTGGCATCCACGCCGGCGATCATGCGGTGCACCACGTGGTGGCCGAACCCTGCGACCAGCAGGCCGCGGCCGGGATGCGCATGCGCCAGCTGCACCGCCGGGTGGGCGATACCTGGTTCCCTGTGCAGGTGGAGAGCACCCTGTACCTCAATACCCTGCGCATGGGCTCCTACGGACTGGTGGGTCGTATCCGGCTGGACCTCACGGACATCGAGCCGGACCCAGCGCTGCCCGCCTCCGCCTTCCGCGGGCCCGAGCTCGTCGCGGACCGCATGGAGGTCCGGACGGATGCCGCCTACTGGGAGGGCCTGCGCACCGTACCGCTCGATGAGCGTGATCGCCTCACCTACCGGTCCATCGACAGCCTCGGGCGGGCCGAACGGCTGGACCGTACGGTGCGTGCGCTTGATGCCGTGCTGCGTGGGGCCATTCCCTGCGGCCCGCTGGACCTTCCACTGGATCGTCTGGCGGACTACAACGGCTACGAGGGGTTCCGGCTGGGGCTGGGCCTGCGCACCAATGCCCGCGTGAGCCGGCGCTTCGTCCTGGGCGCCTATGCGGCCTACGGGTTCGGCGATCGTGCGGCGAAATACGGGGGCGACCTGCTCCTGCGCCCCTTCAGCGGCCATGACCATGACCTTCGGCTGGTTGCCCAGCGCGATGTGGTGGAGACAGGCGGATGGTCGTTCCCGCGCGCCACCTCCCTGCTGAGCGAGGAAGGTTACAGGATGCTCTACATCTCCCGGATGGATGCGGTGGAGCGCTTCGAGGCCACCATCGGTGTGCGGTTGGCCGAGGGCCTGAAGCTGCTGGTCGGCACCGAGCGCGCCGACCGACGTGATCGCACGGGCTATCGGGCGGCCACGGCATTGGGCGATGGGGTCACGCTCCTGGAGGACCGCTACCTCACCGGCGCCCTGACCCTCGGCTTGCGCTTCGCACCCGGGGAGCGTACGGCGCGGCTGCCGGGGCGGCTGGTGGTCATCCGTTCGGGCCGGCCTGAGGTGCAGTTCACCGCCTGGCGCTCGGTGCCCGGCCTCTGGGGCGCGGCAGCAGGGGTATCGTACAGCAGGGTGTGGCGCACTGTGATGCAAGTGGCCGCGACGCACCGCGGCGCCTTGCCCAGCTTCGGCTGGCGGGTGGTCGCCGGTATGGCCGATCCGCGGGCGCCCGCACCCTTCCTCTTCAACATGCGCGGAACCGCCTCCGATGAACTGGGTGTATCCACGCCGTGGGCGTTCGAGACCATGCGGCCGAACAGTTTCGTGGCGGACCGGTTCGTTGCCCTCCATTTGCGTTTCTGTGCGGGCCCGGTGCTCTGGCGGCACCGCTTGTCGCGGCCGGAGCCGGTACTGCTGGCATCCAGCGTGGTGGGCGGGCTGCGCCATCCCGAGCTCCATGCGGGCTGGTCGTTCCAGGCACCGGCGAAGGGTTACCACGAGGTGGGGTTCGCGCTGGACAGCCTGTTACGCAGTGGCTTCGTGGGCATCGGATTGATGGGCGCGCTGCGCTTGGGCCCTTACGCAACGGGCATGCCGGCCGAGGATGGCCAGGTGAAGCTCACCTTGTCCCTGATCCTCTGAGGGTTGGACCGGCCCTCTGCCCCGGATCTCGTTCCTTTGCGCCGGCTCCGGCGCGTCCGGGGCCTTTTTGTCCGAATCCATGTGGGCCTGGCTGGCGAGTAGGATCCTTCGCAACCGCATCGCGCTGCTCATTGCCGTGGCCCTGCTCACCGGCTGGATGGGCTATGAGGCCACGCACGTGGCCATGCAGTACAAGCACGGTGGCCTGCTTCCCCGCACGGACAGCGCCTTTGTGGAGTACGAGCGCTTCCTCGGCCAGTTCAGCGAGGACGGCAATGTGCTTGTTATCGGCACGCAGGGCGAGGGGCTCTACACCCCCAAGGCCTTCACGGCGTGGCGTGCACTGGGTGACGCCCTCCGTGCGGAGGATGGAGTGGACTCCGTGTTCAGCGAGGCGCACCTGTTCGAGCTGCTGCGCGACGACAGCCTGAAGCGTTTCCAACTACGTCAGGTGTGGCAGGGTCCCCCGGCCGACCAGCCCGCCATGGACAGCCTGCGCGCGCGCGTACGCGCCCTGCCGTTCTATG
>CAZUNW010000182.1:0-4904 GCA_964621425.1 uncultured Chryseobacterium sp.
CGATCATCAGGTAGTACCCGAACCGCTCCCACATCTCGGAGAGGAACAGGAAGGGGAGGCCGCTGGGATGCTTGCGGCCTGCTGCGGCGTGGCTGCTCATGCGCGGGTCAGCGGATGCCGTGGAACAGCTTGTTCACCAGCGGGCTCACCACCACCAGGAACAGCCCGATACCCACGGTGACGTAGCCCATGGTGCTGTAAACGTCCACGTAAGTGGCGAGGCTGGTGGCCGGGTCGATCAGCTGTTCCTCGCCGCCGCCATGCTCCACACCCGTGAGCTTCGCCAGCATGCCGGCTGCATAGTTGGCGCCTGCGATGCTCAGGAACCACGCTCCCATGGCGGTGGCGGTCATGTCCTTGGGCACCAGCTTGGTCACCATGCTCAGACCGATCGGGCTTAGGAAGAGCTCGCCGGTTGTGTGGAGCATATACAGCAGGGCCAGGGTCCAGAGCGGCACCTGGTATTCAACGGCCAGCGGTGCGGCCACCAGGATCACCAGGTAGCCCAGCCCAAGCTGCGTGATGCCCAGCCCGAACTTCATGGGAATGCTGAAGTCCTTGTCGGCCCTCTTCAACACCACCCACATGATGCTGAAGAGCGAACCGAATAGCAGGATGTAGGCGGGATTGAAGAACTGGGTGGTGGCGGCACCCATTTCCCATCCGCCGATCGAGCGATCCACGTTGCGGTCGGCGAAGAGGGTGAGGCTGCTGCCCGCCTGCTCGAAGCAGGCCCAGAACACCACGTTGAAAAGCATGAGGATGATGAAGCCGAACATCCTGTCGAGCTGCACCTTGCCGTCCCTTATCCCGCGGCTGATCAGTGTGGCCAGGACGATCACGGCCACTGCGAGCAGCACGTAGCCGGCCACGTCCGTGTTGCGCAGGAGGAAGTACAGCACAGGCACCAGCGCGAGGCAGCCCGCGAGCACGGCCGTGAAGGGGCTCAGGGGGCCCCACTTCGGGGTGTGCAGCGTTTCGGGTGAGGGTGGGGCGCTCACATGCCCGTAGTGCTTGCTGCCCATCTGGAAGATCACCACGCCGGCGAGCATGCCCGCCCCGGCCAGGGCGAAGCCCGCCTGTGCGCCGTAGATGTTGCCCACTTCCGCGCACACCGTGGTGGCCAGGAGCGCGCCCAGGTTGATGCCGATGTAGAAGATGGTGAAGCCCGAGTCCTTGCGCACATCGCCGTCCGGGTAAAGCTTGCCCACCATCGTGCTGATGTTCGGCTTGAAGAGGCCGTTGCCCACGATGATCACCGCCATTCCCCAAAAGAGCAGCAGCTCCGACCCGCCGACGATCACGAACTCGCCGATGGCCATCAGGACGCCTCCCAGCAGCACGGCCAGGCGCGAGCCCAGGATGCGGTCCGCGATGCGCCCCCCCAGCACAGGCATCACGTACACCAGCGCCGTGTAGGCGCCATATACGGCGAAGCCCTTGTCATCGCCCATCGCCAGGCTCTTCACCAGGTAGAGCAGCAGCAGGGCCCGCATGCCATAGTAGCTGAAGCGTTCCCACATCTCGGCTGCGAACAGCCAGTAAAGGCCCTGGGGATGCCCGGCGCTGGGCAGGGAGGTGTTGTTCATGGATCGGTGGTAGGTGTGCCAAGGTAGAAAAGCCCCGGAACTGGCGTGCACGCACCCGTGCATGGCATCACCGGCAGCACTGCACGGTACAGGGGCCCGCTGCCGCGCCTGTCCGCGCCAAGAACACCCGGTCCCCGTGTGGTCCCCTCAGAGGTTCCGCTTCAGCCAGTTGGTCATCTGCTCGTACAGGTACCAGCGCGTGTTGCCGCCATAGATGCCGTGGTTCCTGTCCGGATAGGTGAACTGGTCGAACGGTTTGTTGGCCTTCACCAGCGCGGTGATCATCTCTGCCGCATTCTGGAAATGCACATTGTCGTCGCCGAGCCCGTGGATGAGCAGGTAGCTTCCCTTGAGCTTGTCCACGTGGTTCATGTAGCGCTCGGTGTAGATGCTGTCGTAGTAGCGCCAGTTGGTGACGGGGGCCACGGCGATGGCGGCCTTGAACACGCCGGCGCCCTTGGTGATGCACAGGCTGCTCATGTAGCCACCGTAGCTCCAGCCCTGTATCCCGATGCGCGCGCCGTCCACGTACGGCTGTTGTGCGAGCCAGCGGGCCGTGGCGATCTGGTCCTCGGTCTCGTACCGTCCCAGCTGCCCGTAGGTGACGTGCCGGAAGGCCCTGCCTCGGCGGCCGGTGCCGCGGGGGTCCACGCAGACCACTATGTAGCCTTCCTGCGCCAGCAGCTGGTGCCACATCCCACCACGGCCCTCCCACTGGTCCAGCACCTCATTGCTGTTCGGGCCGCTGTACTGCGTCATGAACACCGGGTGGGCCACGTCCGCGCGGAACCCTGGCGGCTTGATCATCCAGCCGTTGAGCGTGACGCCCTCCTCCGTGGTGAACTGGAAGAACTCCCGCGGGCGCAGGTCATAGCCCTTCAGGCGTTCCCGCAAACCGGCGTTGTCCTTCAGCGTCTTTACGGGGCGGCCGTCACCGTCCGCCAGCGTGATCACGGGCGGTTCATTGGCGGTGCTGCGTGTGTGGATGAAATAGCGGAAGCCGGCGCTCCATGCCGCATCGTTGTGGCCGCCCGCAGGGCTGAGCTCCACCAGGCCGCGGCCGTTCAGGCCCACGGCGTATACCTCCTGCTCACGCGAATTGCGCTTGCTCGCGGTGAAGAGCACGCGCTTGCGCACCTCGTCCACACCCTGCACGGCCAGCACGTCCCATTCCCCCTGGGTGAGTGCGCGCTTCACCTTGCCGTCGATGCTGACCCACCGGACATGGTTGCAGCCGGTGCGCTCGCTAGTCATGATGAAGCCGCTGCCATCGCTGAGGAAATGCAGGTCGTCCGTGACCTCCACATACGTGTTGCTGGTCTCCCGGTAGATCTCCTTGGTGATGACGCCGATCTGCGGTGGGGGCGGGTACGCCATCCACGCAGTGAAGATTACCTTGGTGCGTTGCAGGCGGTCCATCAGCATGTACCACAGCACGTCGTCCTTTGCGGTCCAGCCGAAACGGGGGATGTAGGTCTCGCCGAGATCCTCGCCCATGCCCACGGCGCGCGTGCGTCCCGTGCGCGTGTCGTACACGCGGAGCTCCACGGTGCTGTTGCGTTCGCCGGCCTTGGGGTACTTGAAGCGGTATTCTCGCGGGTAGAGGCGTCCCTCGTAGTATGTGAGGTCGAACTCGGGCACCGCGGATTCATCCGACCGCAGGTAGAGTAGCTGGGTGCCGCCTGGGCTCCACTCGTAGCCCTGCACCAGCGCGAACTCCTCCTCGTAAACCCAGTCGGTGGCCCCATTGATCACCCGGTTCAGCGCACCATCGGTGGTGACGCGCGTTTCGATCATGGTAGCCAGGTCCACCACGTAGAGGTCGTTGTCACGCACGAACGCGGCCTTGGAGCCGTCCGGGCTGAAGGTGGCCAGCCGCTGCCTGCCCTTTTCCGGGTCGCTCAGCGGCCGCAGGGTGCGTGTGTCGCGGTCAAGGATGTGATGCACGGCCGCGTAGCTGTATCGGTAGATGGGCTCGGTGGCGGTGTGGATCATCACCTTGCGCTCGTCGGCGCTGAAGGCGTACCCGTCCACGGCGATGGGTGCCGTGTCACCGGGCGGCACCAGGTCGCGGCCCTCCACCAGGGTGGCCACCTTGAGGCCGGTGCGGTAGGCGTACTGGACGATGGCGGGAGCCCCGTTCTCCTCCTCCAGCGCGGTATAGTGCTCCCCATCCCGCATGCCCTCCAGCCCGCCGACGAACTCGCTGCTGAAGGTGGGCGATGCCCAGATCTCGCGGTTGGTGAGCGGTTTCTGCGCGGCGGCGCCGAGGGTGAACTGCGCGAGCAGCAGGACGGCGAGGATGCGTGCGTGGGGCATGGTCCGTTGGTGGGGCGGGCAAGTTAATCCGCTCCGCCCGCCTGCCTCCGGCCCCCGCTGCCCTAATTTCGTACGACCGTGCACACGCTGGAGCCCTATTGGAACTGGCGCCATCGCTACATCAGCGAGGAGGACGCGCGCTCCCCCTTCTTCGGCCGCGAGCACAGCGAGTTCGAGTTCACCCACGCGGTGTACGACCACGCCATACATCCGCAATGGGACGATTTCGGCTCGTCCACCCTGTACATCAAGGTGCTCTACGCGGACTACGATCATGGCTGGGCCGTGATGGAGCTCATCGGGGAATGGAACGACCTGCTCGGAAATGACATCATGTTCCTGAAGAGGGACATCGTGGAGCCCATGATGGATCAGGGCATCGCCCGCTTCATTCTCATCGGCGAGAACGTGCTGAACTTCCACGCCAGTGACGACAGCTACTACGAGGAATGGTTCGAGGAGGCCAGCGACCGCGATGGGTGGATCGCCCTGCTCAATTTCCGCGAACATGTGCGGCAGGACCTGCGCGCCGCCAACATCGACCAGTATTTCCTCCTTGGCGGCCGCCTCGACCAGCTTGACTGGCGCACCTTCGAGCCCGACGACCTGTTCGAAAAGGTGAGCGCGTGCGTGCAACGCCGCATCGGCGCCTGAAGGGTCAGCCGCGTGCGTCCAGCAGCATGCGGAGCACGTGCCGGTCGATCGGCAGGCTCACCTCCTCCGGTCGTGCAATGTGCAGCGGCAGCCAGCGGAACACCTCGCGCGGTCCTTCCGCCGCGAGTCCCTCGAACGGCCTTTGCACCACCGTGATGGCTCCCGGGTCGGGCACCTGGAAGGTGTAGTACACGCCGATCACTTGCATGGGCCGCGCATGGAAGGCGCTCTGTTGGTGGAAATCCGTGGTGTAGAAGTGCGTGATGTCCATGGCCTGCACCGCCAATTCCTCGCGCACCTCGCGCACCAGGCAGTCGAGCAGGCCCTCGCCCGGTTCCAGCC
>CAZUNW010000183.1:0-2323 GCA_964621425.1 uncultured Chryseobacterium sp.
TCGCCAAGGACGTGAAGAAGGATGAGGCCATCCTGCGCGTGCTCCGCGACCTGATCGCGGAGAGCAAGCGCATCCGCTTCGAGGGCAACGGCTATGGCGATGCCTGGAAGGCCGAGGCGAAGAAGCGCGGGCTGGGCAACATCCCGGATACACCGCGCGCACTGGACGTCTGGGAGCGCAAGGAGACGCGCAAACTGTTCGCCGACATGGGCGTGCTGAGCGAGGTGGAGCTCAAGGCCCGGCACGAGATCGAACTCCACAGCTACATGCTGAAGGTGCAGATCGAGAGCCGTGTGGCAGGCGACCTGGCGCAGAACCACGTGGTGCCCACTGCCATCACCTACCAGAATCGCCTGATCGAGAACGTGAAGGGCCTGCGCGAGGTACTGGGCGCCGAGACGGCGAAAAAGGCCACCGCCGCCCAGGTCGCCCTCATCGAGGAGATCAGCGAGCATGTAGGCGCCATCATCACCCTGGTTGACCGGATGGTAGAGGCCCGGAAGAAGGCCAACACCATCGAGGATGCCCGTGAGAAGGCCATCGCCTACTGCGATTCGGTGAAGCCCTTCCTGGACCAGGTGCGCTACCACAGTGACAAGCTGGAACTGATGGTGGATGACGAGCTGTGGCCACTGCCCAAGCTGCGCGAACTGCTCTTCACGCGCTGAAGCGGCCTGCCGGACGCGGGGCCGGTGGATGCTTCCGCCGGCCCCGCGCCGTTCCCTGCCCGCGTTCCAACATTTGCTTACTTTCGCCCGTCACCAACCGGACATATCCGACCGATCCGATGCGTACCCGCCTGATCCTGGCCTGCCTCAGTGCCGGCCTCTTGTTCTCCACCGTGGCCAACGCCCAGAGCAAGCTTGCCGAGGAGGCCGATGCAGCGTACAAGAAGGGCTATTTCTTCAACGCGATCGAGCTGTACAAGAAGGCCTACACCACCGAGAAGAAGGCCAGCGACAAGGCGGCCCTGATCTTCAAGGTGGGTGAGTGCTACCGTGGCCTGGGTGATCCCCTGCAGGCAGCCATCTGGTACGAGAAGGCCAACAAGGCCCAGTACGGTGACCCGATCACCTACCTCTACCTGGGTGAGGCACTGAAGGAGCAGGGGAAGTACGCCGATGCCATCGCCGCCTTCAACAAGTACAAGGAGAAGAACCCCGGCGATGCCCGCGCTGACGCCGGCATCAATGCCTGCCAGGTCGCCCAGCAGTGGAAGGACAATCCCAGCCGCTACAGCGTGGCCCCGGAGGTGCAACTGAATTCCCAGCAGTACGACTACACCCCGGCGTATGCCGACAAGAAGAACGACGACGCCGTATTCACCAGTACCCGCACCGCCAGCACCGGAACCAACACGGACCAGGTCCTCGGCGAGAGCTTCAGCGACCTGTTCTCCAGCAACCGCGACAAGCTCGGCAAGTGGAGCGAGCCGGTGAAGCTGCCTCCCAGCATCAACACCGATGGCGCCGAGGCGGCCCCTGCGTTCAACAGCAAGCGCACCATCCTGTACTTCACCCGCTGCCCCTTCGAGAAGAACAAGGTGAGCGGTTGCGACATCTGGATGACCAAGAAGGTGGGCAGCAACTACAGCGAGCCCGAGCTGCTCGCACTGCGCACGGCCAGCGGCGGCAAAGAGAACAAGATCGACACCCCGGTGGTGACCTTCGGCCACCCGGCCCTTTCCCCCGATGACCAGATCCTGTTCTTCTCGAGCAACATGAAGGGCGGCCAGGGCGGCAAGGACATCTGGATGGTGAAGCTCGACAAGGACGGCAAGCCGCCCGGCGCCCCCAGCAACCTGGGCACGGAGATCAACACCAGGAAGGACGAGATGTACCCCTTCAACCGGAAGGACGGCAGCCTCTACTTCAGCAGCGACGGCCACCCCGGCATGGGCGGCTGGGACATCTTCCGCGCCGAGAAGACCGGCGACGCCAAGTGGGGACAGGTGGAGAGCGTGAAGAGCCCCATCAACGGCCCGCAGGACGACTTCGGCATCATCTTCGATGGCGATGAGGAGCGTGGGCACTTCTCCAGCAACCGCCCCGGCGGCAAGGGCCAGGATGACATCTGGAGTTTCCACATGCCGGACATGATCTTCGCGCTGCAGGGCACCGTCTACGACAAGGTGACGAGCGCCCCGCTGCCCGGCGCCAAGGTGGAGGTGGCCGGAACGGATGGCAGCAGCTTCAGCGCACTGGCCGATGACAACGGCGGCTTCTCCTTCGCTGAGAAGGGCAAGGACCGCTACATCAAGGAGAACACCACCTACACCATCCGCGTCAGCAAGGACGAATCCCTGGTGGTGAACGACCAGGTG
>CAZUNW010000183.1:2333-4557 GCA_964621425.1 uncultured Chryseobacterium sp.
ACCTTCGTGAAGGAGTATTTCCTGCAGCCCGCCCGCAAGGATGTGGTCATCAAGATGCCGGAGGTGCAGTACGAGCTGGGCAGCTTCGCCCTCACCCAGGCCGGCAAGGACTCGCTGGAGTTCCTCTACGCCACGCTCACGGAGAACCCCACGATCATCATCGAACTGGCGGCCCACACGGACTCCCGCGACAGCGACAAGCGCAACCAGGTGCTCTCCGAGAACCGGGCAAAGAGCTGTGTGAACTACCTGGTGAGCAAGGGCATCGATCCGGCCCGCATGCAGGCCGCCGGCTACGGTGAGACCAGGCTGCGCATCAGCGACGCGGAGATCGCCCGGATGAAGACGAAGGAGGAGCAGGAGGCGGCCCACCAGATGAACCGCCGCACGGAGTTCCGTGTGCTGAGCTTCGATTACGTGCCCAAGGACCCCGCGGCCCCGGCCCCGGCGCCCACCAACTAGTGACGCACCACATGGGGAACGCATCCGCCGCCCGGTGGGTGCGTTCTTCGTTTGAAGGATGAGCTCCACCGACCGTTACGCCCAGCGCGGTGTGTCCTCCGGCAAGGAGGACGTACACCGGGCCATCGCCGGCCTGGACAAGGGGTTGTTCCCGAAGGCTTTCTGCAAGGTGGTGCCCGACACGCTCACGGGCAGCGATGCGCATTGCATCGTGATGCACGCGGACGGTGCCGGTACCAAGAGCGCGCTGGCCTATGCCTACTGGCGCGAGACCGGTGACCTGTCCGTGTGGCACGGCATCGCCCAGGATGCGGTGGTGATGAACCTGGACGACCTGATGTGCGTGGGAGCGTTGCCGGACGCCGCGTCCGCCAACGACATCCTCCTGAGCAGCACGATCGGTCGCAACAAGCGCCTGGTGCCCGGTGAGGTGATATCGGCCCTGATCGAGGGTACTGAGCTCTTCCTGGAACGCATGCGCTCCATGGGCATCGGGATACGGAGCACGGGTGGCGAGACCGCCGACCTGGGCGATCTCGTGCGCACCGTGATCGTTGACAGCACGGTGACCTGCCGCATGCGCCGTGCCGATGTGATCGACAATGCGCGCATCCAGGCCGGCGATGTGATCGTGGCACTGGCGAGCTACGGGCAGGCCACTTACGAGGATGCCTACAACGCCGGCATGGGCAGCAATGGCCTCACCAGCGCCCGCCACGATGTGTTCGCCAGGGAGCTGGCCACCCGCTACCCGGAGACCTTCGACCCCGGCACGCCGACCGAGCTCGTGTACAGTGGCCAGGCGCGCCTCACCGACCCGCTGGAAGGCACCCCGCTGGACTTTGGCAAGGCCGTCCTTTCGCCCACGCGCACCTACGCGCCCGTGGTGGCCAGGGTGCTCCAGGAGATGCGTTCCGAGGTGAACGGCCTCGTGCACTGCAGCGGTGGTGCCCAGACCAAGGTGCTGCACTTCGTGGAGGGCCTTCGGGTCATCAAGGACGACATGCTGCCCATACCACCCCTGTTCAATGCGATCCAGCGGATGAGCGGTACCGACTGGAAGGAGATGTACAAGGTGTTCAACATGGGACACCGGTTGGAGTTCTACGTCCCGGCCGCCCGTGCAGCGGAGATCATCGCCATGTCCGCCACCTTCGGCATCGAGGCCAGGGTCATCGGAAGGGTGGAGGCGGCACCGGCCAGGGAGGTGGTCCTCACCAGCCCGCACGGCACCTTTACGTACAGCTGACGGCACTTCGCGCGCCTTCGACGCTCCGCGCCCTTTTGTACCATGTCCGACCTCCTCTCCAAACTCTCCGCGCTGCACGACCGACGTACGGAGATCGGCAAGCAACTGGCGGACCCGGCGGTCATCGCCGACCAAAAGCGTTTCGTGGAACTGAATCGCACCTACCGCGATCTGGAGCCGATCGAGCTGGCCTTCCTGCGCTTCCGCCGCCTGCATGAGGACCTGGCCGGGGCGGAGGAGATGCTGCGCACGGAGAAGGATGCGGGCCTCCTGGACATGGCCCGGGAGGAACGCGACCAGAGCCGGGCTTCCATCACCGCCATGGAGGAGGAGGTGCGGATGATGCTGGTGCCCAAGGATCCCAACGATGCGCGCAACTGCATCGTGGAGATCAGGGCGGGCACGGGAGGCGATGAGGCCGGCCTCTTCGCCGGTGACCTGTACCGCATGTACACGCGTTACTGCGAGTCCCGGGGATGGAAGGTGGAGGTGGCCGACGTGAGCGAAGGCACC
>CAZUNW010000183.1:4567-4857 GCA_964621425.1 uncultured Chryseobacterium sp.
GTATAAGGAGGTGATCTGCCACGTCACCGGCGAGGGGGCCTACGGCACGCTGAAGTTCGAGGCCGGTGTGCACCGCGTGCAGCGCGTCCCGGCCACGGAGGCGCAGGGCCGGATCCACACCAGCGCCGCCACGGTGAACGTGCTGCCCGAGGCTGAGGAGACCGATGTGGACCTGCGGGAAAGCGACGTGCGGATGGAGACCGCACGCAGCGGGGGCGCAGGCGGCCAGAACGTGAACAAGGTGGAGACCAAGGTGCGCATCACCCACCTTCCCACCGGGCTTGTGGTGA
>CAZUNW010000184.1:0-4516 GCA_964621425.1 uncultured Chryseobacterium sp.
ACCGCGACTGTTCTACAGGGTGAGGATGACCTGGTAGGTGCCGGCACCCGTGAAGGTGAAGGTGGTGGTGTCGGGTTGTGGTGTGTTGATGTTCGCTGAACCGGGCTGGGGGGGACATCCTCCGGTAACTTGAGTGGCCTGCCAGGTTCGGGTCAGATCACAGCTGTTGCTGATGCTGTTGTTGGTGGTGGTCACCTCCAGGGGGGAGCAGCCGGAGAGCGGGCTGAGGCTGAAGTTGGGGACGGGGGGCGCTTCGACGCAGATGGTGCGCACCAAAGTGTCCAGTCCACAGAAGTTGCCGGTGACGTCCGTGATCGTGTAGGTGCCGGGCTGGCTGAAGGTGACGGTCAACGCATTGGAGCCTGTGGTCCAAAGCGTGGGGTTGTTGGGCTGACCGTTCGCGGAGCCCAACGTACCATTGCTGATCGAGTAGCTGCCCGGGGAGATGCTCCAGATGTTCTTCGGGTCGGTGCACTGGGGCGCTTGAAGGCCTTGGCTTGCGTCGGTGAAGGTGACCGATTGGTTCCAGCAGACGGTGTCGTTCGGGCTGATGGTGAAGTCAGCCTCCGGCGTTTCAGAGACCCGTACCGGCCCAAATGAACTATACGCAGCATCGCAGGGGTTGGTCACGGTAAGATTCACCGTGAAGGAGCCCGTACCGTTTGGGGGGCAACTGCTCACGTTGAATTGGTGGTCGACCTGTGCTGGAGGAGGGTGGTTGAATGTCACCGTTTGTCCATCCCCGAAGTCGATCAGGTAGGTGGTGCCGGGGGTGTTGTCGGAAAAATTGCTCAGGAAAAACGGCAGCGTACCACCGGTGCAGACACTCGGGTTTGGGTTCGAACCAATACCCGCACCGGGCACGGTCCCCAGGAAGACCAGGAAATTCTCACTATCCACGCACCCTTCGGCAGAGGTGATGGTGTACGTCAGGGTCCAGAGCCCTTGTGCATATGTGTGGGAGGTGCTCCAGAGAGGGGCTGAAGGGGTGTAGAGCGGCGAGCCATCGCCCCAATCGATTGAATAGGAGGTACCGGGAGCTCCGCTGCTGTTATCCTCGATATCGAAGGTCCAGCTGAGGGCAGGGTCGCAAAGGCTGAAGGTGCTCAGCCCATTGAACACGGACTCAACAGCTGGGTTGTCGATGAAGATATCGGCCACGGGCTGCGGCAAAATCGATACCACCACGGTCTCACTATTTGTATTTCCATCGCTATCGGTGACTGTAAGCGTGTAGGTTTCGTTGGTGTTTACGGTACAGATGGGGTTGGCTACGCCCGCGTTGCTCAAGCCAGTGCTCGGGCTCCAGGAGTAGGTGTAAGGGGGGGCTCCTCCGGAAGCGGAACCGTTGAGGGTAGCCTGACCGTTGGAACAGATGGTGACATCAGGCCCCGCATCCGCGTTCAGTTGCTGCGCCTGCGCAGCACACGTGAGCACGACCGTGAACATGCTCAGCAGAAGACCTTTCATGCATGTATTCATCGATCCTGTTGCACTTGCCTGCGAGCGGCGTATCGTCGCTCGCATCGTTGTGCTCTTCAAGCTGGTCCTGCTGGTTCGGTCGGGGATGCGCTCAGTTCACGCGCCTTACCGCTTGCGCTTGAACTTGTAGCGGTCAAGGTTCCACACGTTCGGGCATGCGCTGTTCACCTTGCTTGCCTTGAACCGCATGCGGGAGCTGCTGCCCGCCTCCACGCGGATGGTGAAGGGGATCCTCGTTGCATCAGAGAATTCCTTGTCCTTCTCCATAAGATTGCTCATGATGGCCTTGCAGGTGCTCTGCTCCATTTTCAGCTCATACTCTGCCTCCCCCACCTTGCGTATCCCCAATACCTCGGCCTCGGCTTCTGAATTTCCGCCTTCATGCGGTCCACCGTCAAACTTTAGCCGCTGGGTGATGTATGTGGATCGCCCCCGGCTACTCACGGTCAAGGTCATTGCAGGCCCCATTGGCGTACTCTCTAACATCCACTCCTCGCGGCTTTCGTAGGTGCCCGGCAGCTCTTGCAGGAACGCCTGCGCCTGCTCTTCGTCGCTCATGGGTGTGCTCTCCGGGCCGTCCGGCGCGTCTTCATGGGGTTCCTCCGCTGTGGGCGCTGCATCCGTCCGCAGCGCGGCGGTGGTGTCCTTTTCGGGAACAGGAGCGGTAGTGTCCGCCGCCGGTTCTTCGGCAACGGGCGTTCCACCATCAGGGTTGTTCGCGGTGGTGCAGGAAGCGAAGACGAAAACGGCGACTAACTGCACAAGGGCGATCGGGCTTTTCATGGATGGTCAGGGTATCACGTTTCCGTTACGGTGATGGAAAATTCCATAACACGAACGTTGCGTGGGATTCATTTGCAACAGATCTGATTTGGAGCACGTTCTATTTTTTCCTGAATAGCAGGTGAAGCTATGCCTATCCGCCACGCTAATTCCTGCGGGGCATGACGCGGGGCCCCTCAAAAGCCTGTTCGCGGGTGATATCGGCTGCTGCGCCATGGCACGCCCCGTGCTGAACAGGATGCCAGCGAGCAGGAGCGGCTTCAGGTGGATCGGCAGGTATCGTGTCATCTTGCAGAGGGGTTCCAGTGACTCAAAGCCCGCGAAAGTATGCCGATCCATAGCGCTGGGCAAGTGGGCTGCAACGTTCCAGGCCGCCACAATGAACGGAGGGCCCGCGTCAAAACGTGACGGTATGGTGCATGCCGCAGCTTGTTCCTGGATCCGCGAATGGGTCTTCGCCGGGCGAAGGTGGTGTATCTACAAGCCTACGCAAGCTGTGCCCGGCCACGCGCTTTGAACCGGGCTGTGTTCATCCCGCGCCTAAAGCGTGTAGCGGATGCTGGTGCCGTTGAACTGCAGGTGCTGCCACAGCCCGGCCCGCTCGCGCTTCCAATGGCCGGCATGCACGATGTAGTTGGCCAGGTCGTAAGCGAACAGGAACCCGCCCTGCAGCAGCAGGGAGGTGCCGAAGCCCTGGAGCATCTCGCTCCGTGCCGTGCCAGGCCCGGCCATACCGCGCTGCTGCATCCAGAGCCCCGCGCCCATGTAGCCCAGGTCCAGCGCCGTGTTGATCAGGTATACGGCCTCCACCTTGCGCTGGGCCTCGAAGGTGCCGGGGATGTCCACCGTGGCAGGCCCCCGCGACCGCTTGCGGGCGCCCAGGTAGGCCGGCACCGCGATGCCCAGGTTCACCACGTTCCAGGCGGCGTTCATTTGGTGGAAGTGGTAGGCCTCCGATCCCGCAGGGGTGGTGGCCATGCCCACGGCTCCGGCGGCCAGGTTGCCCACGGCCCACCCGCCCAGCACAAGCATGCTGGTCGCCGCGGTGCGTTCGCGCTCCTGGTTGAAGCGGTCGAAATCGGCCGGCCACTGCGCCCGGGCGGAGAAAAGGCAGCAGGCGCACAGGGCAAGGGCGATGGGGCGGGGGTGCATGGCGAGGTGGTTGACGAAGGAACAACGGAACCGGCGCCCGGTTCCCGCCGGGTGCGGAACTTCGCCACCGATGACCACCGCGACCGGCACCGACGTGGCCCTCGCAGCGCACCTGCTGCGCCGGGGGGAGGTGGTGGCCATTCCCACCGAGACCGTATACGGCCTGGCGGCCGATGCATTCAACCCCGATGCGGTGCTGGCGGTCTTCACCGTGAAGCAGCGTCCCGCCTTCGACCCGTTGATCGTGCATGTGCGTGACCGCGCCCAACTGGACCGGGTGGCGGTGGTGCCCCCGGCGGCCGAGGTGCTGATCGCCCGGTTCTGGCCCGGCCCGCTCACCCTGGTGCTGCCCAAGCGCGCGTCGGTGCCCGACCTGGTGACCAGCGGGCTGGACACCGTGGGGGTGCGGATGCCGGCCCATCCGCTCACGCGCGCGCTGCTGGACGCGCTGGACACGCCCCTGGCGGCCCCCAGCGCCAATCCGTTCGGCTATGTGAGCCCCACCACGGCGGCGCATGTGATGGACCAGCTGGGCGGCCGCATCCCATACATCCTGGACGGGGGCGCCTGCGCGGTGGGGGTGGAGAGCACGATCGTGGGCTGGCAGGACGGCTGGACCCTGCTGCGGCCTGGCGGGGTGGCCGTGGAGGAGCTGGAGGCGGTGGTGGGCCCCCTCGCTCAGGCCGCAGCAGCCCCGAAGCCGGTGGCACCGGGCATGCTTGACAGCCATTACGCGCCGCGCAAACCAGTGCATGTGGGCGATGTACCCGCCTTGCTGGCCCGCTTTTCCGGGGTGCCCACCGGGGTGATCAGCTTCCGCACCGTCCATCCCGCGCGCAGGTGCGCGGTCCTGTCGCCGCAGGGCGACCTGGCCGAGGCCGCGCGGCACCTGTTCGCCGCGCTCCGCGCGCTGGACGCCTCCGACTGCGCGGTGATCCTGGCCGAGCGCTTCCCGGACGAGGGGCTGGGCCGGGCCATCAACGACCGGCTGCGCCGCGCCGCAGCCCGGTGACCGGTCCGGCCGCGCCTGCCCATCTTTGCGCCACCCGCGCTGACACCCCATGCAGAAACGCATCGCCATCCTCGGCTCCACCGGCAG
>CAZUNW010000184.1:4526-4761 GCA_964621425.1 uncultured Chryseobacterium sp.
GCAGCATCGGCACCCAGGCCCTGGAGGTGGTGCGCGAGCAGCCCGACCATTTCGCCGTGGAACTGCTCACCGCGGGGCGCAACGCCGACCTGCTGATCGAACAGGCGCTGCTGCACCGGCCCAACGCGGTGGTGATCGGCGACACCGCCCGGCTGCAACAGGTCAAGGACGCGCTGTTCCCCCATGGCATCAAGGTGTATGGCGGGGAGGAGGCCATCGCGCAAGCGGTGACCAT
>CAZUNW010000185.1:0-4752 GCA_964621425.1 uncultured Chryseobacterium sp.
GGCTACTAAAAAGAGGGGCTGTACTGCTGATAGAGCGATCTTGGCTCAGGTTGGCGGACCACCTCTGCCACGCTCGGTGTGACACGTGCCCTTCGAGCCATTATTCCATTATCTGATCATCTGATCACTCCACCCAGCTCTTCCAGTACTTCCCGTCATCGATCTTCAGCGCCTCCTCGGTCACCATCAGGGGCTTGAAGGTATCCACCATCACGGCGAGCTCGTCGGTCTCCTTCTTGCCGATGCTGCGTTCCATGGCACCGGGGTGCGGTCCGTGGGGGATGCCGGCGGGGTGCAGGCTGATGTGGCCCGGGCCGATGTCGTTGCGGCTCATGAAGTCGCCGTCCACGTAGTACAGCACCTCATCGCTGTCGATGTTGCTGTGGTTGTACGGCGCGGGGATGGCCTGCGGGTGGTAGTCGTAGAGGCGCGGGCAGAAGCTGCACACCACGAAGGCATCGGTCTCGAAGGTCTGGTGCACGGGCGGCGGCTGGTGTACGCGGCCGGTGATGGGCTCGAAGTCGTGGATGCTGAAGGCGTAGGGGTAGTTGTAGCCGTCCCAGCCCACCACGTCGAAGGGGTGGCTGGCGTACACCAGCTCGTGCAGCATGTTCTGCTTCTTCACCTTGATCGTGAAGCTGCCCTTCTCATCGTGCGTCTCCAGCTTCTTCGGGCGGCGGATGTCGCGCTCGCAGAACGGCGCATGCTCCAGCAGCTGGCCGAACCAGTTGCGGTAGCGCTTGGGCGTGTACATGGGGCGGTGGCTCTCCACGATGAAGAGGCGGTTGTCGCTGTCCTTGAACTCCATCGTGTAGATCATCCCGCGCGGGATCATCAGGTAGTCGCCGTACTTGAAGTCGATGTTGCCCAGGAAGGTGCGCAGGGTGCCGCTGCCCTTGTGCACGAAGATCATCTCGTCGCAGTCGGCGTTCTTGTAGAAGTAGTCCACGCTCCTGGCCTGCGGCGCGGCGAGCACGATGGCCACGTCGCTGTTCACCAGGATGGCCTTGCGCGCGGCCAGGTGGTCCTTCTCGGGCCTGGTCTTGAAGCCGTGCAGCCGCAGGGCGCGCATGTTCTTTTCCACGGCGATCTTCGGGGTGAGGTCCTTGGGCTTGCGCAGCTCCTTCACCATGGTGGGGCGGTGCACGTGGTAGAGCAGGCTGCTCATGCCATCGAAGCCGATGGTGCCGAAGAGCTGCTCGTAGTAGTAGCGGTCCTTGCCGTTCTTGAAGACGGTGTGGCGCTTGTGGGGGATCTTGCCGAGGGAGTGGTAGATGGGCATCTCGTCCAACAGGCGCCTCGCCTGTTGTTGGGTTTATGACAAGGCGGAACGCCTGTCCTGGTTCGTTGGTGTGGTGTTCGCGACCAGAGGTGCAAATTCACGCCCGTTCCGGTCACCGAGGGTGATGTTCGTCAGTTCCGGATGGAGCGTGCCGTTCAGGGCCAACAACTCCTCCTCTTCCCGGATGCGGCGGCGCAGGCCTACCGGGTCATTGATGGCCTTGGTCCTGGTGCTGCGGGTGCTGCGGCCCTTGCGCCAGGCGCGCTGTACCTCGATGGGTAGTTGATGGATCTCACGACAGCTCGGTGAGCAGCAATCAGCGTATTTCGTTGCACAGGCTTCGCACTGCACCAGCAGCATGTTGCACGTGGCCTCGTGGCAGTTGGTGATGCGGTCGCTCGTTGCGCCGCACTGCATGCAGGTGCTCACCACATCGTTGGTGATGCGTTCGGCGAGCCGCCCGTCGAACACGAAGTTCTGCCCCTTGTAGCGGCTGGGCAGTCCCTGCGCCTTGATCTGCCGGGCGTAGTCGATGATACCGCCGTGCAGCTGGCCCACCCTGGTGAATCCGTGGTGCTTCAGGTAGGCGCTGGCCTTCTCGCAGCGGATGCCGCCGGTGCAGTAGAGGAGGATCTCGGGGTGTTCCGAGGTGGTGGCAGGTCGACCCAGTGGGTCGACGGTACGGTTGCCATCGATGGGCGTCGCCGTATCCTGCTGGCGCAGCATCTCCACCACCTCCTCGATCGCCCCGCGGAAGGTGTCGGCCTTGGGCAGGTAGGCGCCCTCGAAATGCCCGATGAGGCACTCGTAGTTGTTGCGCATGTCGATCACCAACGCACCCTCCTCCATCCTGCGGTTGAAGGCGGCGGCATCGAGGTGCTCGCCCACATTCGTCACATCGAACCCCGGGCCCGTAGAAAGGTCGTCGGCCAGGCCATCGGCCACGATCTTGTCCTTCACGCGCACGATCAGTTTCAGGAAGCTGCGTCCGTCATCCTCGACGGCGATCTTCCACGGAACGCCCGCAAAGGGTTCCCGTGCATCGAGCGCCGCGCGGAAGGCATCCAGCCGGGCCGTGGGCGCGCTCACCTGGGCGTTGATGCCTTCCGGCGCGAGGTACACGCGGCCGAGCACCCCGAGGGCCTCCCATTCGGCGTAGAGCGCGTTCCGCAGCTCCTCCACCCCGGAAAGCTGCACGTAGCGGTAGAAAGAGAGGGTGGTCCGGGGTGAACCCTCCCGATCCAGGCGGGCACGCAGCTCCTGCGGGCTGCGGAGGTTACGGAGGTGGTGGGCGCACATGGGACCGGACCGCGAAGATACGGGCGGGGGTCCCCGCCGGAAGGGGTCCGGCAGCCGCCCGGGCCCTAGCTTTGGCCCGTGCAGCAATGACCATGGTGGACAAACGGATCCTGGTGATCGGGAGTTCGGGCCAGATTGGCACCGAGCTCGTGGAGGGCCTGCGGGCCCGCTTCGGCAATGCCAATGTGGTGGCCGGGGACATCCGGGAGCCGCAGGCCCGGCAGGATGGTCCCTTCGCCGTGGTGGACGCCACCGACCGCGCGGGCATCGAGCGCATCATTGATGCGCACGGCATCACCGAGGTTTACCTGCTGGCCGCGCTGCTCAGCGCCACGGCGGAGAAGGACCCCGCCTTCGCCTGGAAGCTGAACATGGACAGCCTGTTGATCGTGCTTGAGCTGGCGCGAGAGGGGCGGATCGGCAAGGTCTACTGGCCCAGCAGCATCGCGGTCTTCGGTCCCACCACGCCGAAGGACATGACGCCCCAGCGCACGGTCACCGAGCCCACCACGGTGTACGGCATCAGCAAGCTGGCGGGGGAGGGGTGGTGCCAGTATTACCACCAGCGCTATGGCGTGGACGTGCGCAGCATCCGCTACCCGGGGCTCATCGGCTGGAAGAGCGCGCCGGGGGGGGGCACCACCGATTACGCGGTGCACATCTTCCATGAGGCCATCAAGCATGGGCGCTACACGAGCTTCCTGGGTCCTCAGAGCACCCTGCCCATGATGTACATGCCTGATGCCATCCGTGCCACCATCGCCCTGATGGAAGCCCCGGCCGACCGCATCAAGGTGCGTACCAGCTACAACCTCGCGGGCATGAGCTTCGACCCGGAGCAGATCGCTGCGGAGGTGGCCCGCCACATCCCCGGCTTCACCATGGACTACGCGCCCGATCACCGCCAGGCCTACGCCGACAGCTGGCCGCGCAGCATCGACGACAGTGCTGCATGTGCTGATTGGGGCTGGAAGCCGCAGTACGACCTGCGCGCCATGGTGGACGACATGATGGCCAACCTGCGGCCCCAACTGGCCTGAGCCCGGTGGACGAAACCCCGGCCGTCCCCTTTGCGTATCGCGGGTGCCCGAGCACTCCATGAAGTTCGCCTGCGTCGCCATCCTTGTGCTGCTGATGGGGCCCGTGGCCCCGGCCGCTGCGCAGGGCGCCGCTCCCGGCGTGGAGAACCAGGTGGATGCCCAGGGCCGTCGGCAGGGACCGTGGCGCCTGCTGGCCCCCCAGCAGGGCCGCACCGGTTATGCGGACGGCCAGCTGATCGAGGAGGGCGTCTATCTGGACGGCAGGCGCAACGGCAAGTGGGTGCGCTACTGGCCCAGTGGCAGGGTGATGAGCGAGATCACCTACCAGCAGGGCCGACCCAAGGGGCCTTACACCACCTACTACGACAACGGCCGCACCGAGGAACAGGGTTCATGGGAGTTGGACCGCAACACCGGCGCCTTCAAGCGCTGGCACCCCAACGGGGAGTTGGCGCAGGAGTTCGTCTTCGACCAGGAGGGTGTGCGCGATGGGGTGCAGAGGTACTACCACGACAACGGCAAGCTGGCCGTCTCGGTCAACATCGAGCAGGGGCGTGAGGACGGGACGTTGAAGCGCTATTTCCCCAACGGTGACCTGCAGCAGGTGGCCGAGTTCAACGGTGGCGTGATGGACCCCGCCCGCAGCCGCTACGTGGAGCCGGAACATAGCCTGCCCTCCCCGCCCGTGCCAAGCGGCAAGACCGCCCCGCCCGTTTCCGCCGAGGAGGTCCCCAATGCGTTGCAGTTCCGCGAGAACGGGTTCAATACCCTGTACGACAAGCAGAAGCGCCTGTCCCAGGTGGGCCAGTTCAAGGCCGGCCGCCTGCACGATGGCCGCCGCTACCGCTATGATGCCAGCGGCCGGCTGTTCCGCATCGAGGTCTACCAGGGCGGCCGCCATGCTGGTGATGCCGTGCTCACCGACGAGGACCTGCGGTGAGCTCAGGGGCGTGCGAGCTACCTTCGCGCCGACCTCGATAACCATGTCCGCAGCCCCGAAAGGACCGCTCTTCCTCACCAACACGCTCACCCGGCGCAAGGAGGAGTTCGTGCCCCTGCGCCCGCCCCACGTGGGCCTCTACGTCTGCGGGCCCACCGTGTACAGCGATGTGCACCTGGGCAATGTGCGCA
>CAZUNW010000186.1:0-4745 GCA_964621425.1 uncultured Chryseobacterium sp.
AGAACGTGAACAAGGTGGAGACCAAGGTGCGCCTCACCCACCTTCCCACCGGGCTTGTGGTGATGTGCCAGACGGAGCGGCGCCAGCTGGGCAACCGCCTCAAGGCTATGCAGATGTTGCGCACCAAGCTCTATGAGGACAAGGTGCGCGCGCAGGAGGCCGCCGTGGCCGCCCAGCGCAAGAGCCAGGTGAGCAGCGGTGACCGCAGCGCCAAGATCCGCACCTACAACTACCCGCAGAGCCGCGTCACCGACCACCGCATCGAGTTCACCGTGCACAACCTGCCCGAGGTGATGAACGGCGACCTGCAGGACCTGCTGGACGCGCTGCAGCTGGCCGAGCGCACAGAGAAGTTGCAGGCCGAGGCCGGCCTCTGAACAGCCCCCGCGTGCTGCTCCGGTCGGTGCGGGTCGACGCACCGGTCGCACGCATTTCGGACCTTTGCCCCCATCGTCCTTTGAAGCCAGGGCGACGCCGCCATCCATGACCCGTGCCGAGCTCGTTGCCAGCATCCGTGCGAAAAGGAGCCTGCTCTGTGTGGGGCTCGACACCGAGGACCACCTCGTGCCCGACCATTTCCGCAGCGAAAGCCACCCGGTCCGCGCCTTCAACGAGGCCATCGTGGAGGTCACGCACGACCTGGCCGTGGCCTACAAGCTGAACCTGGCCTTCTACGAGGCCCTCGGCCCGCAGGGCTGGGCCGATCTTGAGGCCACCATCGCCTTCATCCGCAGCACGGGCCCTGGCTTCATCATCGCCGATGCTAAACGCGGCGACATCGGAAACACCGCACGCAAATACGCCGAGGCCTTCTTCGACCGGCTGGACGTTGATGCCGTGACCCTGTCTCCTTACATGGGCCGTGACAGTGTCACCCCCTTCCTGGGCCGTTCGGGTAAGTGGGCTGTGGTGCTCGGGGTCACCAGTAACCCCGGTGCGGAGGACCTGCAGTTCCTGTCCGTCGACGGGGGGATGCCCCTGTGGCAGCGTGTGATGGCCACCGGGGCGGGGTGGGGGGCGCCGTCCGAGCTGATGTTCGTGGTGGGCGCCACGCGTCCGGAGTTGCTGGCGCAGGCGCGTCGCGCAGCCCCGGATCATTTCTTCCTGGTGCCCGGTGTGGGCGCCCAGGGCGGTGACCTCGATTCCGTCCTGCGGGCGGGGCTTACCGCCGACGGCGGGATGCTCATCAACAGCAGCCGCGGCATACTTTACGCCGGCGTGGGGCAAGAGGCCCTGCCTGCTGCGCGCCGTGAGGCGCAGCGCCTCCAGGAGGTCATGGCCCGCGCCATGGATGCAGGCTAGCAGGAGCGCTATATTATGCGTTGGGAATGTGACGAATTCCCTGTCGCATGAGGACCGCTGCTCCCACCCAACCGGCATCCCGACCCGGCCATGTGGGCTGCGCCCGCCCTCGCCCGGTGCATCATCCAGCGTTCCCGCACGGCGAGGAACTGCTGCAGTTCGTTTGGGAGGCCCGCCTCTTCGATGGGAGCGGGCTTCTCACCACCGATGGCCTGGCGGTGGAGGTGATCCACCCGGGTCATGTCCAGCACGATGCAGGTCCGGACCTGCGTGATGCACGCCTGCGCATCGATGGCCAGGAGTGGGCGGGCACCGTGGAGGTGCATGTGCGCAGCAGCGAATGGAACCGCCATGGCCACCAGCACGATCCGGCCTACGACAATGTGGTGCTGCATGTGGTTCATACCGCTGATGCGGAGGTGCGCACCCTGTCCGGCCGCCGCCTTCCCCAGGTGGCCCTCGCCCCACGGCTGGACCCGGCCGCGTTGGCGCGCCATGCGGACGTGATGCGCGCACGTGACGCTGTGCCTTGTGCGCCGCACATCGCTGCCGGCAACCGGTCGCAGTTCGATGCATGGCTGGGGCCGGTGCTGCAGGAGCGCCTGCGGCGCCGCACCCGGGACGCCGCGGCCATGCATACCCTTCTGGGCGGCGACGCTTCAGCCCTTGCATGGCACCTGCTGTGCCGTGCCTTCGGCCAGCGGGCCAACGCCGAGGGCTTCGCCATGCTGGCCCAGGCGCTGCCCTGGAGGGTGTTGCGCCGGGTGCGCGATGATGCATTCCGGGTGGAGGCGCTCGTTCTCGGGCAGGCGGGCCTGTTGGAAGGCCCTTTCGCGGATGCGCATCCACGCCTGTTGCAGGCGGAGCACCGGGCGATGGTGCGCCTGCATGGGCTGCGTGCCATCCCGTCCGTGGCCTGGACCTTCGGCCGTCTCCGGCCGGGCGCATTCCCCACCGTGAGGCTCGCGCAGCTGGCGGCCCTTGTGCATGCCCTGCCCGCCGAGCCCGCCGCACTCGCCGCCACCCGCGACATCGCCCTGTTACGTCGGCAGCTCACCGCCGCCCCCTCCGCCTACTGGGGCACGCATTACCGCTTTGATCGGGCCTCGCCCCAGCGCTCCAAGGCCCTCAGTGGCACCATGCTGGATCAATTGGTGGTCAATGCCGTGGTACCGCTGCTTCTGGTGCTGGGACGGGTGCGCGGGGATGGCGGGCTGCATGACCGCGCCATCGCCTGGCTCGATCAGCTTCCCGCCGAGCGCAACGCCCGGCTGGATGCGTGGCAGCGGCTGGGCATCATCCCGGGCACCGCGGCCCGCGGCCAGGCGCTGCTCGAGCTCGGGCGCGCGTACTGTGCGCAACGGCGTTGCCTATCTTGCGGCTTCGGGCAGCACCTGTTCCGTCACCAGCGTCCCTAAGCCATGATCGACCGCATCAAGACATCCGTGGAGCGCCAGGTCTTCGGTGTTTGCGCCTGGTGGGCCGGCAAGCTGAACGTGAAGACCGAGCAGGTCAGGCTCAGTTTCATCTACCTGAGCTTCGTGACGGCCGGTCTGCACCTGGTTGTGTACCTGGTGATGGCCTTTGTGCTGGCCCACCGCGAGCACATCAAGCGGCCCATCGGCAGGCGGAGCACCGTGTGGGAGCTCTGAGCGGGGCCGCCTGTCCGGCACTTGCCTTCGGTACGGTTGACCCGCTACCTTCGCGGGCCATGAAGCTGCCCGGTCTTTGTGCCCTTGCGCTGGTGATCGCTGCTGCGACGGCGGGAGCCTTGAGCGAAGCCCACGCGCAGTGCGCGGCGGATGCCGGCCCGGGTCGCACCCTTTACGCGGGCTCCACCACCTTGCTGGGAGGTTCCCCTGCAGGCGATGGCCAGCCCCCGCTGAACTACGCATGGTCCCCATCCAGCGGCCTGTCCGCGACCAACGTGCCCAACCCCACGTTGTATGTGCAGTCGACGCCGATCACCTACACGTTAACCGTGACCGATGATTTCGGATGCACGGCGACCTCCCAGGTCAACGTACAGGTGGCCTCGGCGCCCTACCTCCATGTGCGGTTCACCAATGGCCACGAGACGAACTTCCTGCTGGGGAATGTGGCCAGACTCACCTACGCCAACGGCGAACTGAACATCGTCCAACGCACGGGCCAGACCAACCACTGGTCGCTGTCCATCATTGACCAGTACGATTATGCGATCCCCGCCAACGTACCGCCCCACGCGCTGCGTGTGAAGGCCTTTCTGGGCGGCCCATACGGGCTGTCTTCCGGCCTGATGAGCGATTCGCTACGGACCCGCGGCCTTCTTCCCGCCGTTGCGCCTTACGCGGTCGTGGCCGCCACGCACGTGCCCGCCCAGGCCGTCGCGGCCCCGGTGTTCCAAGTGGCGGGCCCGGACGCCATCGTGGATTGGGTCCTGCTGCAGGCGCGTGATGTGGCCGCGCCGGCGAACGTGCTCTGGTCCACTGCATGCCTGCTGCAGCGCGATGGCGATATCGTGGCCACTGATGGAACGTCCGCCGTGGCCGTTCCCTTCCTTGGGCACCCGGTGCACATCGCCGTGTTGCACCGCAACCACCTTGGCGCGATGACCACCACAGCCATCCAGCTCGCACCCGGTCTGACCACGGTCGATCTATCCGACCCCGCTCTTTCCGACCCTGGTGCGGTGGACGTGCTCAACGGTGTGGCCGTGCTGTGGCCCGGTGATGTCAATGCGAACGGCACGATCCGCTACACGGGGACGGCCAACGACAGGGACGCCGTGCTCGTGCGCATCGGCGGCCAGCTGCCCACCAACACCGTGCAAGGGTACCATGGCGAGGACCTGAACATGGACGGCCGTGTGCGGTACACGGGATCGGGCAACGACCGCGATATCATCCTCCAGGCCATTGGGGGTACCGTGCCAACGGCCACCCGGACCCAGCAACTGCCATGAGCCCCAAGCGCGCGCTGTACGTCCTCTTGATGTGGCCGCTGATGGCAGCCCTGCCCCTTGCCGGTGTGCTCCAAGCCCAGCCCGGCGTGCGTGTGCACCGCACCGACGGGTCACGGCTGGACATCCCCTTCGCCAAGCTGCAGCATGTCAAGCATGGTGCGGGACAGCCCTCGCAATTTCCCGATGTGGGACTTGTCACAGTGACCCAGCTGGCCCCACGCCATTTCCGGGTGCAGGTCGCGGCGCCAGGCGCGAACGGGGGCCAGGCCTTCGGTCGCGGGGTCTGCTGGTCGCGCAAGTCCGATGCGGCTTGCCGCGACAGCCTCCTGGTGACCGCACCTGACGGCTCCTGCGATGATACGCTGGTCATCTTGGTGGAAGGCACCACGTTCACCTTCAGGGCTTATGCGGTGGGGGACGGGTACGTGCACTATGGTCCGGCCACGGTCCTGCAGATCCCGTTGCTTCCCCCGGGATCGGGTGTGGTGGACGCGGATGG
>CAZUNW010000187.1:0-4676 GCA_964621425.1 uncultured Chryseobacterium sp.
TACAGCCACCTGAAGCGCACAGGTGCACGCCGCGCCCTGGTGATCACCGACGGTTACGTGGAAAAGGTGCGCCCCCCGGAAGGCTGCACCGTGGAGGCATTGATCACACACGATGGCTACGCGGACAGCCTGAGTGCGAGCGGCGTACCGGTGACGCGGATGCCGGCGTTCGGGCGTTGGTAGCATACGCCCATCAGGTGGTGTCGTGCATCTTTGGTGCAACAAGACCCGATGACCACCACCACCCCGCGGCCCGGCCTCACCCGCCACGACCTGCGCACCTACGCCACCCCCGTGGCCGCCCTTGTCCTGTTCGCCCTGCACCACGGCGGCATCGGCGGCGCCGTGCTCGCAGGCTGCATCGTGCTGCTCTTCGCATGCGTGCTGGCCGCCGTGCACCACGCCGAGGTCATCGCCGCACGCGTGGGCGAGCCCTTCGGCGCACTGGTCCTCACCCTGGCCATCACCATCATCGAGGCGAGCATCATCGTGTCGCTCATGCTCACCAGCGGCGCGGACACCGCCACCCTGGCGCGCGACACGGTCTTCGCTGCGATCATGATCATCCTTACCGGCATGGTGGGCCTCACCCTCCTCATCGGCGGCCTGCGCTTCCGCGAACAGGTCTTCCCCACCAAGGGCGTGATGCCCGTGCTCACCGTGCTGGTCACCATCTCGGTGCTCACGCTGATCATGCCCAACCACACCAGCACCACCCCCGGGCCCTACCTCTCCCCGGGGCAGCTGGTATTCGTGGCCATCGTCACCCTCCTGCTCTACGGCACCTTCCTCTTCGTGCAGAACTTCAGGCACCGCGCCGATTTCACCCCATCCGAGGACCGCGAGGCCCAGGCGGAACCGCCCTCCCCCAAGGCCGTGTGGCAGGCCGCCGTGCTGCTGCCCGCCAACCTGCTGGCCGTGGTGCTGCTCGCCGAGGGGCTGGCGCCCGATCTGGACCGCCTGATCGACGGCATGGGCGCGCCCAAGGCGCTCTCCGGCCTCATCATCGCCTGTGTGATCCTGCTGCCCGAGGGCATCAGCGCCGTGAAGGCCGCGGCCCGCAACGAGGTGCAGCGCAGCCTCAACCTCTCCCTCGGCTCGGCACTCGCCAGCATCTGCCTCACCATCCCCACCGTGGCGCTGCTCTCCCTGGGCCTCCACCTGCCCCTCACCCTCGGCCTGGACAGCATGGCCATCGTGCTCTTCCTGCTCGCCCTGCTCGTGGTGGTGCTGGTGCTCGGCCAGGGCCGCACCAACATCCTGCAGGGCACCGTGCTCGTGCTCCTCTTTGCCGTATACCTCTTCCTCACCCTCTTTCCTTGAGCGGCGCGCGCCACAAGGCCCGATCTTCGCACCCCACAGCGCCACATGCACGAGCTGCTCCAGCAGATCATCAACGACCCGCTCCCCAGCCTGGTGGTGGTGGGCAACCTCATCCTCATCGAAAGCCTGCTCTCGGTGGACAACGCCGCCGTGCTGGCCACCATGGTGATGGACCTGCCGCAACAGCAGCGGGAGCGCGCCCTCAAATACGGCATCATCGGCGCCTACGTGTTCCGCGGGCTGTGCCTGCTCTTCGCCTCCTTCCTGATCCAGATCTGGTGGCTGAAACCGCTGGGCGGCCTGTACCTGCTGTACCTGGTGTGGGACTGGTGGAAGGGCCGGCAGACGGTGCGGAAGGACGATGACCTTCTGGACAAGCAGAGCAGCTGGATCTACCGCGTGACGGTCGGCTCCCTGGGCGGCTTCTGGGCCACCGTGGCCCTTGTGGAAGTGATGGACCTGGCCTTCTCCATCGACAATGTGTTCGCCGCGGTGGCCTTCACAGACAACCTGCTGCTCATCTGGACGGGCGTGTTCATCGGCATCCTGGCCATGCGCTTCGTGGCCCAGGGCTTCGTGCGGCTCATGGAGCGCTATGCCTTCCTGGAGGGCGCGGCCTTCCTGGTCATCTCCATCCTCGGCCTCAAACTGCTGGCATCCCTGTTCGAGCACCTGCGGCCCGACCACCCGGCCAGCACCTTCCTGGGCAGCCACGCCGCCGACTGGATCACCTCCGGCATCACCGTCTGCATCTTCGTGGTGCCCCTGGTCACCTCCACGCTCTTCAACGTGCCGCGCAAGCGCACCGGCAAGGGCTGATGCCGCACCTGCCCTTCCTCAGCACGCCGCCGCCCCCCGATGCGTAGGTTGGCGCCGATGAACAGGCCCCGCCAAGCCATTGCCCTGCCGGCCGCCTCCCTGCTGCTGGCCGCCCTGCTCCCCTCCTGCTCCGCGCTGCAGCAGGGCCTCACCCACGGCCTGGTGGACGGCCACTACCGCAGCATCGCCGACGGCGACCCGCCCCGGCGCGTGTACCTCCTTGTGGCAGGGGACAGCCTCACGGCCCATCCCGTGACGGGCACAGCGGGCGGACGCACCATCGACACCACCGCCCGCACCGTGCACCACCTGCCACCCGCACCGGCGGAGGGACCCTGCCCGCGGCGGTCGTTCGTGAAGCACGGCGTGGACCTCGACCTGATGTACGTGCTGATGAAGTTCAGGCCCGCCGCCGCGGGCGTGCCGCCCCAGCTCAACACCGACCTGAACGGGGCGGTGTACCTGGGCTACCGCACGGACCGCTTCACGCTGGCCTGCACGGCCGACCCGCTGGGCCGCCAGCGCCGCACCCTGCGCGAGCGCGGCTTCGACGCCGGCGGTTTCCTCGGCATCGGCGCCACCCCCATGAACGCGACTGTGACGCGCGAGGCCATCGCCATCGAGTACACCGGCCTGGTGATCACCGCGGGGGTGGGTGTGTTCACCAGCATCGGCCGCCTGGGCTTCGGCCTCACCGCCGGGGTGGACCACCTGCCGGACACCAACGGGCCCCACTGGATCTACCAGAATGCCCCCTGGCTGGGCCTGTCCGTGGGGGTGAACCTGAATTAACGGCAGTAACCGGCATTGGATGCCTCCGGCCGAAATAGTGGGGGCTACGTCATGGTTTGACGGTGTGTGCCACCCATCTTCACCTGCGCCCACCAACGTGCCTACCCGCGCGACAGGAAAAAACCCCATCGTCCGTGCACAGGCCGCATCTCCGCGGACAACGCCGCAAACCATCACGCTGCCCACATCCCACCAGCACCGTTCTATCCTGGAACCCGAACACCCTTCCCGCCCATGAGTTGCCCTCTTTGTGGTCTGCCGAGCGACCAGAACTGCAAACACTACGTCCTGGCTGTGGACGTGACCTTCAACGAGATCGTCGGGGGGGAACTGTATTCCGAAGCCTGCGAATTTGAATCTGCCTTTGAGGACGCCCTACGCCGGGCCGCGGCCACCGGCACCGATGTACCCGACGACATGCCCGGGCCCGAGTACGAGATCAAGGAGATCCTTGCCGCTGTGCGTGAGAACATCGGCGACGAACCGGTGTCAGACCCGTCCTATATCGACGTAAAGGCGCTCATACCCCATCAATTCATGGACCTCCTGTATGGGTCCATAATCGGGGAGGACATCCTCATCTACGAGGAGGATGGCGAGTTCGAGGGCGGTCCCGGCACAAGCAGCGCCTACAGGATCTTTTACTGCAGCGACCCGCCCGAGTTCCGGAAGAAGCTGCTGCACTGGACCAAGCTCCTGCAAGCATGAGCGGGGCACCATACCCCACCGCAAACTGCCCATTACACCCGACTGCCCGTAATGAACAACTGGTCCAACGTGAAGAGCGGGCAGAACGCACTGCCACAAGGCAACAGATGCCAAAACGCCCCGCTGGAGCCCCTCCTGGCGGATGAATTCCAATACGCCTCCCAATGGGTCTTTGACGAGATCACCAGCAAGGCGGACTACCTGCATTACCTGCGCGACAAGTTCAACACCATCCGCCACGCGGACCTGCCCGTGTTCGGCGAGCTGGGGCGGGTGGATGCCGACGGCATGGAACGCCCGTGCGTGGTGGTGGCCCAGGACACCAAGGCCGAACTGGTGGCGCTCGCCCTGTTCGAAGTGGCCGACGGCCGCATCACGCGCATCGACCTGTGCGCCGTGCCGCCGCCGGCCGCCGCCCGGCGCAGCGGCGAATACCCCGGCCACGCTTGATACCCCGAAAGATCGCAGGCACAACGCCGTGCTGGTGACGTAGTGACACACACACCTTGCACCCAGATACCTTGGAAAAACCACGCCCCCTTGAAGAACTGCTCCACAGCGTAGCTGGCCACCCGGAGGTCATCGCCGCCATGGAGCAGGGCGCCCATGCCACCACCGCGGAACCGCTGGCGTCCGGTGAGCTCCCGGACCTGATGCGCAACAACGAGAACTTCGGTACATCCATCCCCGCACGCGGCGCCGAGGGCGATCCGATCGACATCGAGATCCTCAACTACGGCGGCCTGCATTGGATCCGGGTGAACGAGTTCGACGACATCGGCTACTTCACCTCGGAGGAGGCCGCCGAAGCCTATGCAGGCATGGAATACGAGGACCTCATCGATGCATATGACAACTACGAGGAGTACGAAGAGGACAGTGAGGAGGAGGATGAGCCTGCGGAGGATGAATAGGACGATGGCGGGGAGACGAACGACCGCACCTGAACGGACCGAACGCCATGAACCTCATCCTCCACATCCCCCACGCCTCCACCGCCATCCCCGACCGCAGCGGGTACGTGGTGGACGATG
>CAZUNW010000188.1:0-217 GCA_964621425.1 uncultured Chryseobacterium sp.
GCAGGTGGTGGCCAGCCTGCTACGCCTGCAGCAGGCCACCATCGACGACGACAGGCTGCGCCAGGTGTTCGACCAGAGCCAGAGCCGCGTGGCTTCCATGGCCCTGATCCATGAGAAGCTCTACAGGGGCGACGAGCTTGCCCACATCGACCTGGCCCTCTATGTGCGTGAACTGTTCGCCGAACTGGTGCAGCTCAACAACGTGCGCGACACCATC
>CAZUNW010000188.1:227-4580 GCA_964621425.1 uncultured Chryseobacterium sp.
CGACGATCGATGTGACCCTCATCGGCGGCATCAACCCGGGCATCACCTTCGACCTGAGCACGATGGTACCCCTGGGCCTGGTGCTCAACGAGCTCATCACGAACTCGTTCAAGCACGCCTTCAAGGACAAGCACGAGGGCCGCATCACCCTCACCCTGCGCCGGGTGGACGACCGGTCCTTCGACCTGGTGTATGCCGACGACGGTGTGGGAATGGCCCCGGGAAGCAGGGAGGGCAATACGCTGGGCATGTCGCTCATCGAAAGCCTGGTGGAACAGATGAACGGGATGCTCACCACGGACAGCGGGCCCGGGGGCACGCAATACCACATCCGCTTCCAGCCCAGGTAGGGGGTCAGTCCTTGGCCAGCTCGGACTCCACCTCCTCGGTCAGCTCCATGTTGTGGAAGACTGCGTTCACGTCGTCGTCCTCCTCGAGCATGTCCACCAACCGCATGACGTTGCGTGCGGTGGCCAGGTCGGCCGGGATGGTGGACAGCGGGATGCGCTTCAGCTCGGCGCTCTTGCTCTCCACGCCCAGCTGATCCAGCTTCTGCTGCATGGCACCGAAGCCCTGGAAGGGCACCAGCACCAGGAAGCCCTCCTCGTCGCGCACCACATCATCTGCACCGGCGTCGATCAGCTCCATCTCGAACTCATCGCCATCGCGACCCTTGAGCGCGGCCGTCTCGATTACGAACTCCCCCTTGCGCTCGAACACGTGGGTCAGGGAACCATTGGTGCCGAGGTTGCTCTCGCACTTGGTGAAGTAGCTGCGCACGTTGCCCACCGTGCGGTTCACGTTGTTGGTGCTGGCGTCCACGAACACCGCCACCCCGCCGGGTGCGTAGCCCTCGTAGGTCACCTCCACGTAATCCGCCTCACCACCACCGGCGGCCTTCTTGATGGCGCGCTCGATGTTGTCCTTGGGCATGTTGGCGCCACGGGCGTTCTGGATGGCCATGCGCAGGCGCATGTTGGCCTCCGGGCTCGGGCCGCCGGCCTTCACGGCCATGCTGATCTCCTTGCCGATGCGGGTGAAGAGCTTGCTGAGCTTCGCGTTCCGGGCGAAGATCTTGTGCTTGCGTTTCTCGAAGATGCGGCCCATGGGTGTTCGCTTGGGAATCGCGAAAATAGGGAGGATGCCCGGCAGGCGTGGTGGCGCCGGACCACGCGGCCGAAAACAGGCCGCATCCGCGGCGGAGCTGAACGTTCGATGCATCTTCGCGTATACCCCCGCCGATGCGACACAGGCCCCTGGCATCCATTGGGATCCTCGCGCTGCTGCAGCCGCTGCTGCTTTACGGCCAGGGAGCCGCGATCGTGATGGACGGCACCTTCGACGACTGGACGCCCGGCCTGACCACGTTCGTGGACAACAACACCCCCGCCGCCGGGCTGGACCTGCTTCGTGTGCAGGTCACCAACGACGAACACCACCTCTACCTGAAGCTCGATGTGGGGACCGAGATCGACCTCCAGGACGACCTGGTGCCCCATGGCATCTGCCTGTTCATCGATGGCGACAATGACGCCTCCACCGGCAGCGCTCCCCAAAGCCCTTATGGAGCCGAAGTGCGGGTGCGCTTCGACAACCGGGCCGTCACCGAGTATTTCGGCACCAGCGGGACCGTGAGCTGGACCAGCCTCGACCTGGTGACGCTGCCAACCGTCACCAGCACCAGCTTCGAGATCGCGATCGCACGCAACGCCAGGCCCGACGGGGTGAACGACCTGTTCACGTCTCCCACCATCAAGCTGCTGTTCACCGAGCTGGACAACAATGACCGCATGCCCAACACGGGCGCTCCGGCATTCACCTACACCTTCGATGACGCCTTCACGGCACCCATCACCCCTGTGCCGGTCCTCCGGCAGCAAGCTTCTGATGTGCGCGTGCTGGCGTGGAACGTGCTGGGCGATGGGCTCATCGACCCCGCGCTGCAGGGTGCCTACCAGCGCATCCTCACCGCCCTGGAACCCGATGTGATCGGTTTCAGCGAGTGTGTCAACAGCACCGCGGCGGATGTGAAGGGGCGGCTTGACAACTGGCTTCCATTGGGCGGGGCAGGCTGGCAGGTGGCAAAGGATGACTATGACCTGGTGATCGCGTCGCGCTGGCCGATCACACAATCATGGACATCCCTGTCACGGCAATTCCCCGCGGTGATCGACCTGCCGGAGAGCTATTCGAGCGACCTGTTGTTCACCGCCTCGCACCTGAACTGCTGCACGGCGGACGCCACCCGGCAGGCGCAGTGCGATGCCTATGTGCAGTTCGTGCAGGATGCCATGGCCCCGGGCGGGAGCGTTACCGTGGCGCCAGGCACGCCGATGGTCTACGCCGGCGACCTCAACGCGGTGGGGTGGGCCCAGCAGCTCAGCACGCTGCTGACCGGGGACATCGTCAACAACGCCACCTTCGGGCCTGACGGTCCCATGGACTGGGATGGTACGGGGCTGGCGCGTGCAGCCTGCCGGCAGACGGATGCGCACATGGCCTACACCTGGCGCAGCGAGACCAGCGCCTACCCGAGCGGCCTGCTGGACCACCTCTTCTACACCGACGGGGTGGCGGACCTCACCAGCTCATTCACCCTGCGCACGGAGGTAATGCCCTCCGCCACGCTTGCCGCGCTGGGCTTGCAGGCCAGCGATGCCTCCACCGCAAGCGACCACTTCCCGCTGGTGGCCGACCTGGCCATCCCCCTGGCCGGTGTGAACGTCCGGCCCCGTGCGCTCCTTGACGGCCCGTTCGTGGCCGGCACCGGCCTCATGCACGACAGCCTGCGCACCCGAGGGCTGATCCCCCTGGCCGAACCATACACCGCGCTCGGATACACGCTTCCGGGCACGGACGTTGGCGCCACCATCGACCCGGCCGTGCTGCTCACCAGCGGACCGGATGCGGTGGTCGACTGGGTTCTCCTGGAGCTGCGGGACCTGAATACCGGTACGGTGGGCGCACGTGTCGCACTGATCCAGCGCGATGGGGATGTGGTGGGTCTTGATGGCTCCGCCGCCGTGCACTTCGACCTGCCTGCGGGCGACCACCACGTGGTGCTTCGCCACCGCAACCATCTGGGTGTGATGACGGCCGACGCGCTGCCCCTCGGGCCGGTGGCCACACAGATCGACCTCACCGATCCGGGCACCGCCACCTTCGGGATCGACGCCCTCAAGGGCACGGCCCCAAAGCGCCTGTGGTCGGGCAATGCGCGGGCTGACGGCTCCCTGCGCTACACGGGGGCCTCGAATGACCGCGACCCCATCCTGGTGCGCGTGGGTGGCTCGGTGCCCACCGGCTTCATCAACGGCTACCTGCAGGAGGATGTGAACATGGACGGGACCGTGAAGTACACCGGCGCGGCCAACGACCGGGATGCGCTGCTGCTGAACATCGGCGGCACCGTGCCCACCAGCAGCCGCGCGGAACAGCTGCCCTGAGCGCCGGATGACCAACAGGGTGCAAGGAACCGGTGAACGGAGCGGGGCGCAGGGCCTCAATCCAGCTTGAGCACCGCCAGGAAGGCCTCCTGGGGCACTTCAACGGTGCCCACCTGGCGCATCCGCTTCTTGCCCTCCTTCTGCTTCTCCAGCAGCTTGCGCTTGCGGCTGATGTCGCCGCCATAGCACTTGGCGGTCACATCCTTGCGCAGGGCCCGCACCGTCTCACGCGCGATGATCTTGGCTCCGATGGCGGCCTGGATGGGGATCTCGAACTGCTGGCGCGGCAGGAGCTCCTTGAGCTTGGCGCACATCTTGCGCCCCAGTTCCTGCGCATGATCGCGGTGGATCAGTGCGCTGAGCGCGTCCACCTTGTCGCCGTTCAGCAGGATGTCGAGCTTGATCAGGTCGCTCTCCTTCATGCCGATGGGGTGGTAATCGAAGCTGGCGTAGCCCCGGCTGATGGTCTTCAGCTTGTCGTAGAAGTCGAACACCACCTCGCCCAGCGGCATCTCGAAGGTGAGTTCCACGCGGTCCGTGGTGAGGTAGTTCTGCCCGGTGAGCATGCCGCGCTTCTCGATGCACAGGGTCATTATTGATCCAGTGTACTCGGCCTTGGTGATCACCTGCGCCTTGATATAAGGCTCCTCGATGGTCTCTATGTGCATCACCTCAGGCAGCTCGCTGGGGTTGTGCACCTCGAGCACCTCGCCGTTGGTCCTCGTCACCACGTAGCTCACGTTGGGCACGGTGGTGATGACCGTCATGCCGAACTCGCGCTCCAGCCGCTCCTGGATGATCTCCATGTGCAGCAGGCCCAGGAAGCCGCAGCGGAAGCCGAAGCCAAGGGCGGCCGAGGTCTCCATCTCGTAGGAGAAGCTGGCGTCGTTGAGGCGCAGGCGCCCCA
>CAZUNW010000189.1:0-4551 GCA_964621425.1 uncultured Chryseobacterium sp.
GGGGTCCATGCCGGCGAGCCGCTGCAGGCTGTCCTCGCGGGCGATGATGTTGAGCTGTTCCACCAGTTCGCCGAGCACCTCGGCTCGGGTGGCCACCTCCTCGGCACGCGGGTGGGCGGGGTCGATCAGTGTCGAAGTGCTGTCGTAGTAGAGCTGCGCATCGGGGTACTTGCGGTCATCGAAGTACAGGTCGGCCAGCCGCAGCCAGCTCTTGGCCTTCTGGCGCGTATCGCGGGTGCTCACCAGCGCGCTGCGCTTCAGCTGGGCGATGGCGCTGCTGTCCTGGCCCTCCTTCAGGTCGAGCTCGGCCAGGGCGTAGTGGATCATGTCGAAGTGGTCCACGTGCTTCTCATCGCGCAGCATGCGGGAGAGCATGCGGCGTAGGGCCTTGCTGTCGCCCCGGTCGTAGGCCAGCGCCTGGAACACCTGGGCATGGAAGGCCAGTTCGTAGGGCGCATTCATGCGCGTCACACGGCGGTAGGCCTCGATGGAGCGGTCCTCCATGCCCTTGAGCTGGTAGAGCTGCGCCAGGATGAAGGTCCAGCGCACGCGGCGGCGGTGGTCCCGCGTGATCTCCGCGGCGCGTTCCAGGCTGCTGATGGCATCGTCCACCTTGCCACGTCGCAGGTGCAGGTCGGCCTGCACCGCCGCCATCTCATCGTGTGGGAAGCGCTTGGGCAGTTCCTTCACGCCGTTGACCTCGTCCAGCACGCTCTGTGCACGGGCGTACTGATCGGTCTCCATGGCGGTGCGGGCCAGCCAAACCTTGGCCTCGTACTGCCGGTCCTGCTCCTTGAAGCGGCGCCCGATGTAGTCGAAGGTGCGCTGCGCATCGAACCAGGCATGCTTGTAGAAGTAGCTGCGGCCGATGACGAAGTAGGCGTCATCGATCCACGTATTCCGCTCCTTGCCCTTGATGTCCATGCTGTGCCGCTCGATGACGAGCGAGCATTTCTCGATGCATTTCTCGAGCTCACCGCCGGCGCTCTTGGCCTGTTCGTCGGTGCCGTAGATGAAGATGGGCAGCACGCGGTCGAAGTCGTCCACGTACGTCTTCTCGAGGCCGGCCACCGTTTCCCTGAGCTTCTCGTTGGCGTTGAACCATCCGTTGTCTCGCGAGGTGAGCCGGTGGTAGGTGCGGTTCAGGAAGCGGTCCTTCTCCTTGGAGCAGCCGCCGGCCAGCAGTGCCAGGAGCACCACCAGGGTGGGGAGGAGGGGGTTTCGCCGTTGCACGGACGATCGGCTGCGAACGGGCGAAGTTATTCCATGGCCCCGGTCGTTCCCGAGCAGGCGGTCAGCTCCAAGGTCCGCAGCCCGGCCCCGGAGGCTGCGCACGCCGCGGGCGGCGATGCCCCCCGGGGGGCCAGGTGCCACGGTGAGGAGCGCCCGCTGATGTCCAGTGAGATGTCGTGGTACCGCAGCAGGTAACCCTGCAGGTTCCATTGTTCCCACAGCACCGGGTCGGCGCCGACCAGGCTTCCGGCCGGCACGCGTTCGCCGATGATGGCCACGTCCCTCAGCATGTCCGCATCCCGCGCGGGGCGCCCCCAAAGCAGGGCCGCGGCTGTGAGGGCGATGGCCACCAGCAGCATGCCCGCGCGCTGCATCCCCTTGAGCCACACCTGCCGCTGCTCAGCCCGCTCCAGCAGGTGCGCCACCGCGGGTGCGCTCCACCAGGCCAGCCCCAATGCGATCGGCGGGAAGGCCGGCACGCTGTAGAAGGATTTCTGCACAAGGGTGAGCATCATGGGTGCCACGCCCGCCAGCCCGATGGCGAGCAGGGCGACCGCGGTGGAGCGGTCCTTGCGCGCCCCGTGCCCTGCGCCGCGCCAGGCCACGAGCCCGGCGATCAGCAAGGGCCCCAGCTGGGAGCTGACCAGGTCGAGCAGGATCTGCCCACGGTGTTCCACGGTGGGCATGGCGGCGATGCGGTGCAGCAGGCGCACGTCCACGTAGGTGGACAGGTTGGCGCGCGCATCGGGCCACTGCCAGAGCAGGGCATAGGTGCCCGCCACCGCCGCGGTGGCCAGCAGCGTGTGGAGTGCGGCCTGACCCACGCCGGTGCGGCGGGTGATGGCCCACCACAGCGCAGGCACCGCCAGGGGGTAGAGACCGGGCACCCCCTTGGTGAAACTGGCGAGGAACACCAGACCGCCCGCCGCGAGCGCCAGGGCGGCGCTGCCCGTGCGCAGCCCGCGCAGGAAGGCCCACAGCGCGGCCGTGGTGAACAGCCCCATGGTGTTCTCCAGCATGTTGTTGTGGTAGCACCAGAACACCTGCGGCACGATCCCCCACAACAGGACGGGCCAGGCCGCCAGCCTTTCCCTGCGCGGGTCCTGGCGAGCCAGCTCGCGCCAGAGCAGCACCAGCAGCATGGCCATGCCGATGGCGGCGGCAAGGGCGTAGGCACGCTCCACCCAGAAGCCGCTTCCCAATGCGCGGAACCACAGGGACTGCAGCCCGAATGCCAGCGGCGGGTGCTCGTGGAAGGTCTCCAACCCGGCCAGACCCATCTGGCTGAAGCGGGGCTGCCAGAAGGTGCCGATGCCGCGGGCCTCGTTGTGCGCCACCACCGTGTAGAGCATGCCGTCCATGAACATGCCCTCTCGCACCAGGCCAGGCAGCAGGAGCAGCAGGCACACGCCCGCCGCCATCCAGCCCAGCGCACCTTTCCCGCGGTCCATCCGGCGGGCAAGTTACCGCGGGGCCCCGGCCGCGCCGATATTTGTCGTGATGGCCGAACCCAGAGCACCCCGTCCGCGTCGGCAGGTGCTGCGCAAGCTGAAGAGCAAGTACCGGCTGCTGCTCATCAACGACAGCACCTTCGAGGAGCGCTTCAGCATCCGGCTGTCGCGGCTCAACGTGCTGCTGCTGGCCATTGGCGCCTTCACCCTGCACGGCCTGCTGGTGGCGGCCGTCATCGTGCTCACCCCGTTGAAGCGCTACATCCCCGGCTATGCCGACCAGGAAACCAAGATCAACGCCTACCGCAGCACCCTGATGGCCGACACGCTTGACCGGCGCATGGCCGAACAGGCGCTCTACATCAGCAACGTGCAGCGGGTGCTGCGCGGGGAGTTGCCGGCCGATACGGCCGAACGCATGCGCCCGGTGCAACGCATGCCCACCGCGGCCGAACTGCGGCCCGGACCCCAGGACAGCCTGCTGCGCCAGCGGCTGCAGCAGGAGGAGGCGTACGTGCTCTCGGAGGCCACCGGCGTGGCCGGCGAGGGGCGCGCCCTGGCGGGCGTGTTCTTCTTCCCCCCGCTGCGCGGTATCGTCACCACCACCTTCGACCGGCGCCAGGGGCACTTCGGCATCGATGTGGTGGCCAAGGCCAACGAGCCGGTGAAGGTGTGCCTGGACGGCACCGTGACACTGGCCAGCTGGACGAGCGACGGCGGCCATGTCATGCAGGTGCAGCACCGCGGCGACCTTGTGAGCGTGTACAAGCACAACAGCGTGTTGCTGAAGCGGGTGGGCGACAAGGTGAAGGCCGGGGAGGCCGTGGCCATCGTGGGCGACAGCGGGGAGCTCTCCACCGGTCCCCACCTGCACTTCGAGCTCTGGCTCAACGGCGAGCCCATCGACCCGCAGGCTTACATGGTGTTCAAGTGAGCCAGGCCATGCGTCGGTTGACCGTCACCCACGTGCACGCCGCAACCCCGGCGCACCAACACTGAGCCGGCATGGGCCTGAGATCCGCAATCGCCAGGCCCTATGCCCGCCGCGTCACCGGCGCAGTGATGCGGCGGGCCATGGATCCCCTTGCCACGCAGCAGGACGTGCTGCGCCAGCTGGTGCGTTTCGGCGGCGACACGCGTTTCGGTTTGGAGCACCGCTTGTACGAGGTGTGCGACCACGCCGGCCTCGTGCAGGCCATCCCCCTGCGCGACTACGAGGGCCTCCGGCCGTACATCGACCGCATCCTCTGTGGCGAGGAGGACGTGCTTTGGCCCGGAAGACCGCTGTACCTGTGCAAGACCAGCGGCACCACCAGCGGCGCCAAGTACATCCCCATCACGCGCGAGAGCCTGCCCAACCACATCGGCAGCGCCCGCCGCGCGCTGCTCGCCTACATCGCCCACACCGGCCGAGCCGACTTCGTGGATGGGAAGATGATCTGCCCCCAGGGCAGCCCCGTGCTCGACCGCTCGCGCGCCATCCCCACCGGCCGCCTAAGCGGCATCGTGGCAAACCATGTGCCCGCCTACCTGCTGCGCAACCGCATGCCCAGCTTCGCCACCAACAGCATCCCCGACTGGGAGACCAAGGTGGAGGCCATCGTGGGGGAGACCATGCGGGCCGACATGCGGCTGATCAGCGGCATTCCCGCCTGGGTGCAGATGTACTTCGAGCGGCTGCTGGCGCGTACGGGCAGGGCCACGGTGAAGGAGGTGTTCCCGCATTTCTCGCTCTTCGTGTACGGCGGGGTGAACTACGCGCCCTACCGCAGCCGCATGGAGGCGCTCATCGGCGGCAGCGTACCCAGCGTGGAGCTCTTCCCCGCCAGCGAAGGGTTCATTGCCTACCAGGACAAGGACAACGACG
>CAZUNW010000190.1:0-4492 GCA_964621425.1 uncultured Chryseobacterium sp.
CAGCAGCGCGAGGTGAAGCGCACCCTGCTGGTGGCCATCACCAGCAACCGCGGACTGGCGGGCGCCTTCAACACCCAGGTGCTGCGCGTGGTGCGCCGCACCGCTCAGGAAGCCGGCCATGAGGTGCACGTGCTCTGCGTGGGCAAAAAGGCCATGGACGCATTCCGCCGCACCCCGCTGAACCGCCCCGAACTGCCCCAGGACCTGGCCGCCCTGTTCGACGGACTGAGCTTCGACAGGACGGCGCCCGTGGCCGAGCTCCTCATGCAGCGCTTCGCCGACGGCACCTACGACCGCGTGGTGCTGGTGTACAACCGCTTCAAGAACGCTGCCACGCAGGTGGTCACCACCGAACAGTTCCTTCCCGTGATGCCCCCCGCCGCCACTGCCAAGGCCGCCACCGGGGAGTACATCATGGAACCCGACAGGCGCACCATCGTGGAGGAGATCATTCCAAAGAGCCTGAAGATCCAGCTCTACAAGGCGCTGCTGGACAGTTTCGCCGCAGAGCACGGTGCGCGCATGACCGCCATGCACAAGGCCACCGACAATGCGGACTCCCTGCTGAAGGACCTGAAGTTGTCCTACAACAAGGCCCGCCAGGCCGCCATCACCGGCGAGATCCTGGAGATCGTGGGCGGCGCCGAGGCGCTCAAGGGCTGAGGTCCCCAGTGCTCCCGCGCGGTATTCCCGCGCCGTACTTTGGCCCGGGCCTTGTGCCCGTGTAGCGCATGCGCCGGACCGTACTGCCCCTGATCGCCGGGTCGATGCTCGTCCTGCTGCCGTGGTGGGTGAGCGGGCCAGCGGAGGACAGCCTCCTGGAGCACGGTGCCGCCCGGCTGCAGCAGCGGGTGGACGCAGCAGCAGCGGAACTGACCGGGCACGTGGACCAGGTGGGCGCAATGATCGCCGCCGACGGCGTGGGGCCGGTGGCCATGGCCCACGGGGAGCGGCTGGTACAGCTGGCTGAACAGCAGGGCCCTGAACTGTACATCCTCCACCACGGCCAGCTGGTGTGGTGGACCGGGCGGGCACCAGTGGAGCGCAGCACCCTGCTGGGCAACACCGCCGGCCACCTGCGGCTGCCCGACGGCATCCACCTGCACCAGGTGCAGCGCCACGGTGACGTGGAGGTGCATGGGCTGCGCCTGGTGTGGCGCGCACCGCCAATCGAGAACCGCTACCTGGAGCGCGGCTTCCACCCCTCGCTGGGCGCGCCGGAAGGCCTGTGGGCCGAGGCGGGCCCGGGTGTGGGGCCCGTGGTGCGCGATGCCGCGGGCGCCGTGATGTTCCGCGCCGTGCCCGGCGCAGGCGGCGCGCTGGCCGGTGGGTGGCCCGTAGGGCGGGCCGTGGCCGTGGCCGTGGGCCTGGGCCTGCTGGTGCTGGCCCTGTGGCGGGCCGCGGGGCACCTGGGGCAGCGCCATGGTCCCCTTGTTGCGACCGCGGCCTTCCTCGGTGCGCTGGCGCTGTTGCGCCTGGCCGGCTTGGCCATGGGCACCGTGCCCGACAGCGGTGCGCTCACCCTCTTCGACCCCGGGCTCTATGCCAGCTCGGCCTGGCTCCGCTCCCTGGGCGACCTGCTCGTGCATGCGCTCCTGCTGTCCGTAGGCGCGGGCTTCCTGCACCGTGCCTTTCGCGCCCGCACGCTGCCCGACGGCACGCCCGGCAGGGTGCTGGCCGTGCTGCTGCCGCTGGCCCTGTTGCTGCTGGCCGACCAGCTCACCGCCACCATCCACGGGCTGGTGCGCGACAGCCGCATCGAACTGGACCTGCGTCACATCGAGGGCTTCGATCGCTACAGCCTGCTGGCGCTGGGCATCATGGCCCTGCTATTCGCGGCGTGGACCTTCATGGCCGACCTGTGGTCGCGGCTGGTGGGCACCATGCCCCTGCCACACCATGCACTGGCGCTGGCGGCGGCCCTTGCGCTTGCCTCCGTGGTGCGGCTGGCCTGGCCCGCAGGCGGCGTGCTGGAGGCCCTGTGGCCGGTGCCCCTGCTGGTGCTGGCCATGCTGGGCCGACAGCGCAGGGCGGGCTTCACCCGGGCTGTGCTGGCACTGGCAGTATTGGCCGCCCTCACCGCCGGGGTGCTGGCGCGGGCCGTGGACGAACGCGAGGCCCGTACGCGCGATGCCGTGGCCGAACGGCTGCTGACGCAGGAGGACCCCGTGGTGGAGCTCCTGTTCCGCGAGGTGGCACCCGCCCTCCGCAATGACAGGGCGCTGTACGCGCTGCTCACCGACACAGCGGCCTGCACGGCGGCGGACCTGGACCGAACGGTGCGCCAGGAGCGGTTCACCGGCTACTGGGAGCGGTACGCTGTGCGCCTCTACGGCTACGGTACGGATGGCAGGCTGCGCTGCGCCACCGACGCGGCCACCCCCAGCGCCGGCGCCGGCACCCTTACGCGCGGCCTGCGCACCCTGGCCGCCGCCGACATGCCCGACCTCCACCAGGGCGCCGACGCTGCCGGACGCACGTACCGCCACGCGCGGCTGGCCGTGATGCCCGTCGACACCCTGGAGCCCGCCCAGCTCGTGCTCGAACTGCACCCCCGCCTGGTGCCAGAGGGGCTGGGCTTCCCCGAACTGCTGCTGGCCGGCAGCGACCCGCTGGACCAGCGCGTTGAGCGCTACGACCGCGCGCGCTACGAGGGTGGCAAGCTGGTGGAACAGGTCGGCGGAGGTCCGCTGCCCGTCACATGGGACAGCCTGCGCACGGTGCCCGATGCACAGGCCTACGGCGACCCCGCCCGCACGCTGGTGCTGCTGCGCGTGCCGCCCACCGGCTTGCTGGACCGGGCCACCGGGTTCAGCCACCTGTTCGCATTCCTGAGCCTGATGCTGGGCGGTGCCATCGTGGTGCGTGCGCTGGTGCGCAACGGCGGCATGCCCCCGCTTTCCATTGCCGGCAAGGTGCGGCTGGCGCTGGTGGGTTTCACCCTGCTGGGCCTGGTATTCTTCGGGCTGGGCGCTCGCCGCCTCCTGGAGCGCTCGTATGAGGAACGCAGCACGGCCGCCCTGCTGGAGAAAACGCGCAGCGTGCACGCCGAACTGCAGCGCAGGCTGGACGGCATCGGCGTGCTGCGCGGGGACGCGGACGCCTACCTGGACCACCTGCTCGGCCGGCTCAGCAACGTGTTCTTCACCGACATCCATGTGTACCGCAGCGATGGGCGGCTGCTCTCGTCCTCGCGTCCGCAGCTCTTCAACGCCGGGCTGCTGGGGCGGCGGATGGACCCGGCGGCCTACGTGCAGGTGGTGCTGCGCGGGGCAAATGCCTTCGTGCACGACGAGGCACTGGGGCGGGCGCGACACCGCACGGCCTATATGCCGCTGCGCGACGACCAGGGCCTGCTGCTGGGCTACCTGGGGCTGCCCTCCTTCGCCGACCAGGAGCAGCAGGACCGCGAGAGGGCGTCCGTGCTCGTGGCCGTGGTCAACCTGTTCGTGCTGCTGTTCGCCCTGAGCGTGGGTGTGGCCGTGTTCATCAGCGGCTGGACCACGCGGCCGCTAGATATCCTGAAGGAGAACCTGGGGCGTGTGGCGCTCACCGGCGCGAACGAACCGCTGCGCTACCGCGGGCAGGATGAAGTGGGGCGGCTGGTGGAGGTATACAACCGCAAGGTGGAGGAACTGCGCGCAAGTGCCGAACGCCTGGCGCGGAGCGAGCGGGAGAGCGCCTGGCGCGAGATGGCCCGCCAGGTGGCCCACGAGATCAAGAACCCGCTGACCCCGATGAAGCTGAGCATCCAGCAGTTCGAGCGCAGCTGGGAACCCGGCGCGCCCGATGCGCGCGAGCGACTGGCCAAGCTGAGCACAGGGCTCGTGCAGCAGATCGACGCCCTGAGCGGTGTGGCGGCCGCCTTCAGCCAATTCGCCCAGATGCCGGCGGCGCGTCCCGAACCGCTGGACCTGCGGGATGTGGCCCTGGCGGCCGTGGCCGTGTTCCACGCCACACCGGGCACCTCCATCGTGCTGCACGAGGGCCCAGCACTGCCCGTGCTGGCCGACCGCGAGCACCTGCTGCGTGTGTTCAACAACCTGCTGAAGAACGCCGTGCAGGCCATGCCGGAGGAACACGACGGCCGCATCGACGTGCGGCTTCGCAAGGAGGGGCACGAGGCCATCGCCGAGGTGCGCGACAACGGTACGGGCATACCGGCCGGTGTGCATGACCGCATCTTCACTCCCAGCTTCACCACCAAGGGCAGCGGCATGGGGCTGGGCCTCGCGCTGGTGAAGCGGATGGTGGAGCAGGCTGGCGGGCGGGTTTGGTTCACCTCCCAGGAGGGCGCCGGCACCACCTTCAGCGTGGCGCTGCCCCTGCGCACCTGACCGGTACATTTGTGCAAGGCCGGTGCACGCACCGGGCAACGCTCGAACCTCCATGGCCTACCAGAACCTGCTCATCGCCGATGCGGAAGGCATCTGTACCATCACCATCAACCGCCCCGACCAGCTCAATGCGCTGAACCGCGCCACCATCGACG
>CAZUNW010000191.1:0-4492 GCA_964621425.1 uncultured Chryseobacterium sp.
CGCGCCCACAGCCCCAGGTCCACGCCCTCGCCCGAATGGCGCACCATCCAGCGCAGGTACATGTTGATGCGCTTGGCGTTGCTGCCGCGAGAGGGGTCGGCCACGTGCTTGCGGGTGCGTGGCTGGTGATGCGGCTCGAAGAACCGGCGCTTGAAGCGCGCAATGGCCGCGCCCATGTCGCCCACCGCGCCATCCTGCAGGAACGCAGCCTCAAGGCCTCCATGCTCCGCGTAGAGGTGGCGCAGGCCGAGCACGAAATGGCGCAGGTCCGTTCCGTTGAAGGTGCGGTGCACGAAGCCCTGAAGCCGCCGCAGGTCGACCGCGGTGGCTCCCCGCACGAAGGCGTGCGGGCTGCCGTCCATCAGCCCCATCATCCGCCAGGCGTTGGTGATGATGGTGCGCCGCTGGCCCCATGCGATGGTGGCTGTGAGGAAGCCCGCAACCTCCGCATCCCCACGGTTGCTGAATGAGCGAGGCACCTGGAGCGGGTCGTCGTCCGCGAACGCCGCAGTGGCATGGCGGCGGTAGGCCGCATCGAGGAGGCGGCGCACACGCGGGTCGATCCCGGGCGAAGGCATGGGTGCAAGTTGGCACACGCCGGCTATCTTGGCCTTGAACCGATGACCATGCTGCGCACCATCATCACCACCGCCCTCCTGCTCCTTTGTGCCGCCCGCCCGGTGCAAGCCCAGACCATCTGCAGTCCCCAGGGCAACGTCATTCTGTACTCCAACTACGACGGCGGACCGTTGGTGATCGATGTGGACGTGGACATCCCCGACCTGCGGGTGGGCATCATCAGCTACGAGTTCGTGAAGGTGGTCTTCACGGGGCCCTTCGTGGGTAATGTGACCCAGGTGATCTACGCCGGCTACAACGGGTCCAACGACCACTGCGGGATCGGCTCGGGCACCAGCGTCACCATCAACGGGGCCCCGAACGCAAGCACGGATGTGCGCATCGCGCCGCCGGCCACCTTCGCCAATGGCAACGGCTGGCCGAGCATGATCTGCGCCTACTCGTGCAACGTGAACAGCGGTCAGGGCGGCTGCAACACCGCTGACCAGGTGGCGCACTACTTCCTCAGTGAGCTGGGTGGCATCCTGCGCCACCACCTTGTGCAGTATGGCTGCTGGACCGGCGTGCAGGCGGTATCTGCTGCGGGAAATTGCTGCGAGGACCCGCTTTCCACGGGCGTGCAGGAGATGCCGGACCCGCTTCCGCTGCAGTGCACGGGCGACCGGTACGTGGTCCGCGGGGTGGATGGGCTGCGTGTGGTGGACGCCACCGGCCGCGTGCTGCTAGACCGGCCGGCGCCAGACGGCGAAGTGCGGTTCGATGCGGCCGGATGGGAGCCTGGCGCCTATGTGGCGGTGGAGCCGTCCTCCCGCCGCATGGTCCGCTTCATGGTGGCCCGTTGAGCTGGCTCAGCGCCCCAGGGCCGGCATTTCCATCACCCGGTAGCCGTCGAGGCTGAACATGGCCGGATCCACGCGGCCCACCACCACATCGTGCACGGTGCAGCGCATGCCGTCCATGCCTTTGGCATCCTTCCATTCGAACTCCAGCGGGAAGCCCTGGACGCCCCCCATCCGCTGATTCATCAACGGGTCACCCGAGCTCACCACGCGCTGCATGTCCCCGAAGGGCGAGGGCAGTCCCTCCGCCACCCAGCCCGTGAAGCTGCCTTCTGTGCCTGTGGCCACCACCTTGACGCAGGCGTGCCCCTGGATCACCCGCTTCTCGCCGGTCAGGCGCACGTCCATCGCGGTCGCGTCGGTGGGCTTTTCGGCCATCAGCACTTTCTTCTTGCGCAGCTTCATGGCCGTGCGGCCCGAACGGGGGTCGTCCATCAGCATGTACTGCCATTTGCCTTTCAGGTCCACCAGGATACGCAGGGTGCCGGTGCCGCCCATCGCGCCGAGGGACGCCTCCGTGAGCGCCATGTCTGTGGATCCCCAGTAGCGCAGGGAACGCGCGCCCTGCGGGTCGTCCGCGCCATTGTGGGTGGAGCGCATCTCCAGCCGGAAGGACCCGGTGAACGTATTCGGCGTGAAGGGGTCGTTGTCGTCCACCACGGTCATGCCGGGGGGCAGCATGGGCGTGCCGGGCATGCCCGGTTGTGCCTGGAGCATGGCGGTCGCCGAAAGGGCGATGAGCAGGTGGGTGATGGCACGTGGCATGGTCATTGGCGGTCGGTCGACGTGATCACAGGCTTCAGCAGGTCGGTCCACTTCGCATAACCCTTGGCGTTGAGGTGCACGCCATCGTAGGTGAGCGTGGGATCGATCCCGTCGCCTGCGGTGAATGCGGCGTAGAGGGGCAGGACGGTGATGCCGGGACCGGCTGCGGCTCGGGCGATGGCGGCATTGCAGCGGCGTACCTCCGAATCCATGCCGCGATCCGCCGTGGGCAGCAGTTCGTCCACCGTAATGGGGGTGGAGGGGTGGCTTTTCCGCAGGGTGTCCAGCAGCGCGGACAGGTCGGCCTCGAACTGCGCGGCATCGCCGCCCTTGAAGAGGTCGTTCGCACCCACATGCACCACGATGCGGGCGGGTGCGGTGCCGCAGCTGACCTGCGCGCGGGCCAGCGCATCGCGGGTGGTGCTGCCGCTTACCCCACGGTTCACCACCGGCAGGCCGGGGAACAGCTCGGTAAGGGGGAAGTGCTCCAGGTGGCTGTCACCCAGCAGCACGATGGCGCCGCTGTCGGGAGGCAGCAGCCGGAACAGGTCGGTGCGTGCGGACTGGCGGTCTCCGGAGTGGCGATGCATGCCCGCAGGGTCGCGTAGGAGGCGCGCGAGCAGGTAACCCACATTGACCGAGGCCAGGGCGATCAGCAGGCCGAGCACGATGCGGTGCCGCAGCCGTGAGGGACCGGTCCGTGGGTCGGGCATGCCACCAAGGTAATTCCTTCAGATCACCCCGTCCCGGATCACCAGCTTGCGGTCCGCCATGTCGGCCAGTTCCTCGTTGTGCGTCACGATCACGAAGGTCTGCCCGAGTTCCTTGCGGAGGTCGAAGAACAGCTGATGCAGCTCGCGGGCGTGGGCTGAATCGAGGTTGCCGCTGGGTTCGTCGGCGAGCACCACGCTGGGGCTGTTGAAGAGCGCCCGCGCCACCGCCACGCGTTGCTGCTCGCCGCCGCTCAACTGCGATGGCTTGTGGCCAGCGCGCCCCCCGATGTTCAGGCGTTCCAGCAGTTCCATCGCACGCGGCTCGCAGGCCTTCAGGCCGCGTCCCCCGATCAGGCCCGGCATCATCACGTTCTCCATGGCGCTGAACTCTGGCAGCAGCTGGTGGAACTGGAACACGAAGCCGATGTGCTTGTTGCGGAACGCGCTAAGGGCCTTGCTTCCCATCCTGGTGATCTCCTCGCCGTTGATCAGTAAGCTGCCCGCATCCGCCCGTTCCAGCGTGCCCAGGATCTGAAGCAGGGTGGTCTTGCCCGCGCCGCTGGCCCCCACGATGCTCACCACCTCGCCCTTCGCTACGGAAAGATCAACGCCCTTCAGCACGTCCAGGGTACCATACCGCTTGCGGATGCCGCTCACTGTGATCATTGGTGCAAAGAAAGCCTCCACGGGTCTGGCGGAGCCAATTCCGGAGCGCGAGTGTTGAGAGGCGGGTAGTGAGTGACGAGCGGGCGGCATGCACGGTCACAGCCCGCGCAACGGTTGAACTTGAGTGCCAACACCGACCATCATGGGGATGCAGAACTTCATGGACAGCCTGGCCTGGCAAAAGGCCATGGACCTCACCGGGCTCATCGACCGGGCGCTCGAGGGGAGCCGCGACTTCGGCTACAAGGACCAGCTCTTCCGCGCTTCGCTCTCGGTCTGCAACAACCTCGCAGAGGGCTACGAGATGCCGACCCGGGCGCACCAGCTCCGCTACCTGTGGATCGCCAAGGGTTCGTGCAATGAGGTGCTCTCCATGCTCGTGTTGGCCGGACGCCGCGGCTATTTCGACGCCGAACAGCACCGTCGCATGGTGTCCCTGAAGGATGAAGTGAGCAGGCTCATCAGGACCTGCATCGACGCCCGGTCCAAGGCCTGGTCCAAATTCCCCGGAGGAAGGGCTGTACAGTTGCTCTGGCTCTCCGCCACTGTCCCGTTCATGACCCGCTAACCATCCCCAACTCCCCACCCCAGACTCCCCACACCAGATTCTCCACTCCCTCCCCGTTCCTACTTTCGCCCCCTCAACGAACCGTCCCCCGCCCATGAACCTCCACGAGTACCAAGGGAAGAGCATCCTCGCCCAGCACGGCGTCCGCATCCAGCGCGGCTTCGTGGCTTACAACGCCGATGAGGCCGTAGAACAGGCCAAGCGCCTCGCTGCCGAGACCGGAACCAAGTTCTTCGTGGTGAAAGCCCAGATCCACGCGGGTGGCCGCGGAAAAGGCGGTGGCGTCAAGGTGGCCAAGAACTACGATGAGGTGCGCGAGAAGTCCGACGCCATCATCGGCATGATGCTCAAGAGCCCCCAGA
>CAZUNW010000192.1:0-4485 GCA_964621425.1 uncultured Chryseobacterium sp.
CTTCGGGGTGTACTTCCCGAAGCGCACAAGCGCGCTTTGGAGTCCTGAGCCCGCGAGCAGCGGCACATGGGCCTATCCCGCCGTGGTGCTGCTCATCGTTTTCGGGTTCTTCGCTTACAGCGTATGGGTGATCATGCGCCAGAAGCGATTGAGCGAGATGAAGAACGACTTCATCGGCAACATGACCCATGAGCTGAAGACACCGATCAGCACCATCGCGCTCAGCAGCGAGGTGATCGCGGACCCGGGCATCGTGAACGAACCGGACCGGCTGGCCGCCTATGCACGCATCATACGCAGCGAGACGGACCGGCTGCGCGCGCAGGTGGACCGTGTGTTGCAGCTCACCACGCTGGAACGCGACGGGCCATCGCTGCGGGCTGAGGACATCGACCTGCATCAACTCATCCGGAACGCGGCTTCCAGCTTCGCCCTGGTGCTCGCGGAGCGCAAAGGTTCCATTGCGCTCGAACTGGACGCTAATGAGGCCCTGGTGAAGGGCGACCCCGACCACCTCACGAACGCGGTCATGAACCTGCTGGACAACGCCATCAAATACAGCAAGGATGCCCCACATATCCGGGTCGTCACCCGGGCCGAGGCTGAGGACATCGCCGTGGAGGTGTCGGACGAGGGCATCGGCATCGCACGGGAGCACATCGGCCATATTTTCGAGCGATTCTATCGGGTGCCCACCGGCAATGTGCATGACGTGAAGGGGTTCGGGCTCGGACTGCATCATGTCCAACAGGTGATCAACGCACACGGGGGCGGCGTTCGTGTGCACAGCGAGCCCGGGAAGGGCAGCCGGTTCACATTGCTCCTTCCACGCAAACACCACAAGCCATGAGTGAGCACAAGGGCAACATCCTGCTCGTGGAGGACGACCCGAACCTCGGCTTCGTCATCCAGGATGCCCTGTCCAGAAAGGGCTACCATGTGCACCTGTGCCGCGATGGCAAGGAGGGCCTGCGTTACTTCAATACCAACCCGTACGACCTCTGCGTGCTGGACGTGATGTTGCCGCAGAAGGACGGATTCAGCCTGGCGGAGGACATCCGGATCACCAACGAGCATGTGCCCATCGTCTTCCTTACCGCGAAGAGCCAGACCGAGGACCGCATCGCGGGTTTCATGGCCGGGGGTGATGATTACCTGACCAAGCCGTTCAGCCACGAGGAACTGGCCCTGCGTATCGAGGCCATCCTGCGCCGAACCCGGGGCAGGTCCGATCCGCACGACAAGCGCCAGCGTGACCGTTTCGAGCTGGGGGCCTATGTCTTCGAGCACCGTGACCTTCAGCTCCTGCACCCATCGGGTGACCGCAAGCTCACACGGAAGGAGGCCGAGGTCCTGCGCTTGTTATGCATGCACCAAGATCAGGTGCTGCCGCGGGAGCTGGTGCTGAACATGGTCTGGGGGGATGACACCTATTTCTTGGGACGCAGCCTGGACGTGTTCATCAGCCGGCTGCGCAAATACCTGAAGGCCGATGCTTCCGTGCAGATCGTGAACGTGCATGGTGTGGGCTTCAAGCTGCAGGTGGGCTGAGGCCCGGGGCCATACCGCCGGGCGGCAACCTGGATGGCAAGGGCTGCGTATGAGGGCAGGTTAACGTGTTGCCCCCCGATGCACGCCTATCTGGAGTCACTCAAACGACACTTGCGCCGCAACGGTCTTGGATGGCCCTGGCAGGGTCAGGACCACATGACGACGGTGTCGCCCCCGCCGTTCAGTGTGATACGGAGGGCGCTTGAGGAACTGGAACAGGAGGACTGGCGGCCCGGCGCGCTCAAGGGCCGGCTGCATGTGAAAGGCCACGTGGATGGCATCAACGACCAACCCTGCGCTGTGAGCATCGTGGTGAACGACCGGCTCGCGCAGGTGATGGACACGGACGATGAAGGGAGGTTCGCCCTGCAACTGCCAGAGGATGCCACGATCCGGTTCGTGTTGATCCAGCCGGGTCACCTGCCCCGCATGATCGAACTGCGTCCATGGGAGGGCAGGCTTTCCAAGGAGCATGGCGGACAGTTACCCATCCACCTGCACGCGGTGCTGACGCCCCGCGAGGCGCCGGGTGTGAAGCCGCTCACGGAGCGCATCACCCTGCTCGACCGGCATGGCAAACTCCTGCTGGAATGGGATCGTATTCGTGGTCAGCGTTGCGAGGACCGGAGCGACCAGCTCCCCCTGCGCAGGGCTGTATGATGTCAACTGACGTCGAAGGGGCGCCAATGGCGCCCCTTCGACATTCATATCCCGCATATGCTCAACCCGCTAGAAGCCGCTTGACGGTGGCGGCGATGGCGCCACCGTCCGCGCGCCCTGCGAGCTGCTTGCTGGCCTCACCCATCACCCTTCCCATGTCCTTCATGGCGGTGGCGCCCGTGGTGACAATGATGGCACGTACGGCGGCCTCCAGCTCGGCATCGCCCATGCGCGCCGGCAGGTAGGCCTCGATCACACGCGCTTGGGCCTCCTCCTCGCCCGCAAGGTCGGCCCGACCCTGCTGGTGATAGATGGCCGCGGCCTCGGCCCGCTGCTTGTGCAACTTCTGAAGGATGCGAGATCCGGCCTCGTCGCTGATCCCCGCCGTGCCGCCCCCCTCCTTCGTAAGCTCGAGCAGGATCGCACTCTTGATGGCGCGAAGGGCGTTCAACCGGTCCTTGTCACGGGACAGCATCGCGGCCCGGATATCCGCATCAATACGCTGCTGGAATTCCATGCGCGTGATCAGTCGACGTTGTCGTGCAGGAACGGATTGTTGCGCTTTAGCTCCACCCTGCGCTGCCCGTTCTCGTCCTGGTCCTCCGTAAGCGTGTAGCGGCTCACGTTGCTGTCGGTGCTCCTGGGGCCTTCGCTCAGGCTGATGCGCTTGCGGACATAGGCCGGCTCGCGCTCCATCTCATTGATGCCGTTGGGCGCACGCAGGCGCATGGTGATCTCCCTCATGCGGCCAAGACGTTCCTCCACGCGAGCCTGGTGCTCCAAGGGTTGAAGCCGCTGCACGGAGGGCTCGGCGGGCGCGCTCAACATTGGTCGCGAAACAGGTGGTTCGGGTTCCTGGACAGGACCCGGAGCTGAGGCCTCAGCGGAGCCATACAGGTCGAACCGGACAACGGTCTCCACCGGTGTGTTGACCTGAAGCTCCACGGTGCGCTCTGGGTCGGCAGCCGGTGCGGCAGCGGGGGCAGGGTCCACCTGCTTGAGATAGGGCTCAAGAGGCGCTGTCAACTCCGCAGCAGGCTGCGCATCGGTGCGCGGGGTGGAGGCCACCGGGCTGAGGATGGGCTGGGTGATGATCGTGGGCACGTCCGCATCGAGGGGGATCACCTTGCGGGCCTCATGGGCCAGACCAACGGCTCCCGTTTCGGGATTCACCTGGAAACCAGTGGCGATCACCGTGACACGGAGACGGGCACCCAGGCTCTCCTCCTTGCAATAGCCCCAGATCACATCCGCACTACTTCCTGCGGCCTCCTGGATGTGGTCGGTGATCTCGGTGATCTCGTCCATAAGCACCTCTTGGGAGCCATGGCTGATGTTGAGCAGCACGAACTTGGCCCCCCTGATGTCATTGTCATTGAGCAGCGGGGATGCCAGGGCCTCCTGCGCCGCACGCAGTGCACGATCCTCGCCCTCGGCCTCGGCCATACCCATTATCGCCGCACCGCTGTTGGACATCACGGTCTTCACATCCTCGAAGTCCACGTTGACCGTACCGGTGGTGAAGATGATCTCCGCAATGCCACGGGCGGCTGTGGTCAGCACATTGTCCGCGTGACCGAAGGCGCTATCAAGGCTGAGATTCCCGAACAGGTCGCGCAGGCGGTCGTTGTTGATCACAAGCAGCGTGTCAACGGACTGTCGCAGCTCGTCGATACCGCTGACCGCCTGGAGCTTCCGTTTGCGGCCCTCCCATTGGAAGGGCGTGGTGACAATACCAACCGTGAGGATGCCCAGCTCGCGGGCGATGCCTGCAATGACCGGTGCGGCCCCCGTGCCGGTGCCACCGCCCATCCCGGCCGTGATGAACACCATCTTGGTGCGCGCACCCAGCAACTGGCGGATCTCATCCAGGTTCTCCTGGGCCGCATCCTTCCCCCGGTCTGGGATGGAGCCGGCGCCCAGGCCGTCGGTGAGGGCTGGCCCCAGCTGCACCTTGACCGGCACCGGGCTGATGTCCAGAGCCTGTTTGTCGGTGTTGCAGATGATGAAGTCAACGCCCTTTATGCCCTGGGCATACATGTGGTTCACGGCATTGCTGCCGCCGCCCCCCCCGCCGATCACCTTGATGATCGAGGAGAGCTCTCTGGGAAGGTCGAATATCATGTCGTTGGGGATTGGGATGTGGGACTGAGGTGGCGGTTTTCGGTCTTAGATGTCATCATCGCGGAGGATCTCCGAGGCGCCCTTGATGACTTTCTCAAAGAAGCTGCCCATGCGGCCGCCCTGGCTGTGGCCCTTGACCTTGGGAGCCTG
>CAZUNW010000193.1:0-4468 GCA_964621425.1 uncultured Chryseobacterium sp.
CATCTTGAAGAGCGCCTCCTGGACCAGCCGCTCGCTCTCGGTGTCCAGCGCGCTGGTGGCCTCGTCAAGAATGAGGATCGGCGGGTTCTTCAGCACGGCGCGCGCAATGGCCAGCCGTTGCTTCTGGCCGCCACTGAGGCGGTTGCCCATGTCGCCGATCACGGTCTGGTACCCGTTCCCAAGCCGGGTGATGAAGTCGTGGGCGTTGGCGGTGCGGGCCGCGCGTTCGATGTCGGCCGCGGGCACACCGGGCTGGCCGAAGGCGATGTTGTTGGCCACCGTGTCGTTGAACAGGATGCTGTCCTGCGTGACGATGCCCATCAAAGCCCGCAGGTCCCGGATGCGCAGGTCGCGCACATCGTGCCCGTCGATCAGCACCCGCCCGCCGGTGACATCGTAGAAGCGGGGCAGCAGGCCGGCCATGGTGCTCTTGCCCCCACCGCTGGTGCCCACAAGCGCCACACTGCGGCCCTTGGGCACCACCAGGTCGATGGTGCGCAGCACCGGGCGGTCGTCATAGGCGAAACGCACCCCCTCCAGCACGATGCGGTCCGTGAATGCGGAGATGGGGCGTGCGTCCGGCCGCTCACGCACGGTGTTCTCCACGGCGAGCAGTTCGAATATGCGCTCGGCGCTGGCCCCGCCCTTGCGGATCCAGTAATAGCCCGTGGTGAAGCTCTTGGCCGGCGCCAGCAGCTGGCTGAACAGGATGATGTAGCCGATGAAGGCGCCGCCGCTCAGGCTGGCGTCATTGCCGATCACCAGGCTTCCGCCCAGGTATACCAGCGTCACCATCACCAATGCGCCCAGGAACTCGCTCAGCGGCGAGGCCATGTCGCGGCGGCGCAGCGTGAACACGTTCAGCCTGTTCAGCATCTCGTTCTCCCGGCGGAAGCGGCGGCGCATCTGCTCCTCCCCATTGAAGGCCTTCACCACACGCATGCCCGTGAGGGTTTCCTCCACGGTACTCAGCAGGTCGGCAGCCTTCTGCCGCGCGCGCAGGCCCTCCCTGCGCAGGCTCTTGCCGATGCGGCCGATGAGCAGGCCGCTCAAGGGCAGCAGCAGCAGCGCGATGAGCGTGAGCTTCCAGGAGATGCCGATCATCAGCGCCAGGGACAGCAGGATGGTGATGGGCTCGCGGAACACCATCTCGATGTAGTTCATGATGCTGAACTCCACCTCCTGCACATCGTTGGTGATGCGCGCGATGGTGTTGCCCTTGCGTTCGCCGGTGTGGAAGCGCATGGGCAGGTCCAGGATCTTGTCGTACACCGCGTTGCGCAGGTCGCGCACGGCCCTGTTGCGCAGGATGCCGATCGCCCAAAGGGCGAAGTATCGGAACAGGTTCTTCAGCAGGAAGCACAGGGCCACCACCACGCAGATGAAGACCAGGCCGCCCATCCTCCCATGCTGCTCGATGTAGAGGGCCATGCGCCAGTTGAAGAGCTCCGGCAGGCGGCGGAGGCCCTCCAGGTCCAGGCCCACCTCCGGGCGGGCCATCGGTGGCGGCGCCTGCCCGAACAGGAGGTTCAGGAAGGGGATGAAGACGAGCAGCGAGCCCAGGTGGAAAAGGGTGCTCGCCAGGTTGAACACCACATTGAGCACCGCGTAACCCCGGTAGGGCCGCGCGTAGCGCAGTACGCGGAAGAAGTTGCGCATTACGGCCCAAAGGTAGATGCCCACGCCACGGCGGCCCGGTATCTTCGCCGGCACATGGACAGCATCCGCCAGAACAAGGTGAACAGCCTGCTGCAGGAGGAGCTTGCCGCGGTTTTCCAGCTCGAGGGCGGGCGCCTGCTCCCCGGAAGCCTCATCACCGTAAGCGCCGTGCGGGTTAGCCCGGACCTCAGCGTGGCCCGCGCATACCTCAGCCTCTTCCCGGTCAAGGACAAGAAGGCCGCGCTGGAACGCATCCGCGACGAGGCCCAACACCTGCGCGGCCTGCTCGGCCGACGCATCGGCCGCCAGATGCGCGTGGTGCCCGAGCTACTCTTCCACATCGATGATTCCCTGGACCGCGCCGAGGAGATCGACAAGCTGCTGAAGAAGTGACAAGTCACTTGTAACTCGTGTCAGGTGCCCGATCAGGAATGATGCACGACCACGTTTTCCTTGTCCCCTGACAGGTGTTACTTGACACTTTCGACCCGATCGATCGATGCAATACGACCCCGTAAAACGGCAGCTCGGCACGGTGTTCAACCGTTCACCCTTCCTGCGGCGGACCTTCTACAGGCTGCTGGACCTCCTGTTGCTCCGTGCCTGGCACGTGCACAGGGAGCTGAAGGGCTGGGCGGCGGCACACCGCACGGGCGAGGTGCACATCTACGACGCGGGAGCCGGGTACGGCCAGTACAGCTACTGGCTCAGTGGGCGCCTGCCGGAGGCACGGATCACCGCCATCGATGTGAAGGAGGAGCAGGTGGCTGATTGCAACGGCTTCTTCCAGGCCATCGGGCGGCCGCAGGTGTGCTTCCACGTGGGTGATGTCACCCGGTTCCAGCAACCCGGCACCTTCGACCTGGTGGTGTGCGTGGACGTGATGGAGCACATCCTGGAGGATGAGGCGGCCCTGCGTTGCTACAGCGGTTCGCTGAAGCCCGGCGGCATGCTCGTGATCAGCACCCCAAGCGACCAGGGCGGCAGCGATGTGCATGACGAGGGCGAGGGCTCCTTCATCGAGGAACATGTGCGCGACGGCTACAACATCGAGGACCTCAAGGCCAAATGCCTGCGCAACGGCTTCAGCCGTGTGGAGGCGCGCTACAGCTATGGCACACCGGGCAAGGTGAGCTGGCGCCTCAGCATGAAGTGGCCCCTGCTGATGCTCAACACCAGCAAGCTTCTCTTCCTCCTCCTTCCGCTGTACTACCTGGTCACCTACCCCATCGCGTTCGTTCTGAACATGGCGGATGTGCGGATGTCACACCCCGCGGGAACTGGATTGATCGTGAAGGCCTGGAAGTGAATAGCCGGCATCCGAACATCACATAGCAGATGACCGCACCAGCATCATCGTCCGCATCACTGGTGTGCTGAGCCCCGATCGATGAACCTGCCGCTCCTCTTCGCCCGTCGCTACCTGCTCGCCGCGCGCAGGTCGGCCGGGAGGCGCATGAACGCGGTCAACCTCATCACCCTCATCAGCATCGCGGTGGTGGCGGTGGTGACCGGTGCCATGGTGGTTGTGCTCAGCACCCTGAACGGCATCACCGCCCTTGTGGACAGCATCTACAGCCCGTTCGACCAGGATCTCACCATCACCCCGGCCCGGGGCAAGACGCTGCGGCGCGACAGCCTGGATGTGGAGGCGCTGCTTGCGGCCGCGGGGGCGGAGCGCGCCAGCTGGGTGATCGAGGAGAACGTGCTGCTGCAATGCAACGGCCAGCAGGCCGTGGCCACCCTGAAGGCGGTTGAGCCGCAATACCTGGCGATGAGCGGAATGGAGCGGCACCTGTTCAGCGGGGAGGCGGCGCTGGAGGGCTCACAGGGACCCACCGCGCTGCTGGGACTGGGGCTGAAGAACGACCTGGGTGTGCCGTTGGACGACGGCGTGCTCACCCCCCTGCGCATCAGTGCGCCGGTGCGCGGCCGAAAGCTGAGCGTACACCAGCGGCGCGCCTTCGAGCAGGCGGACATCGCCGTGAGCGGCTGCTTCAGCATCAACCTGGACTTCGACGCACGTTACCTGCTGGTGCCGATGCAGCTGGGCGCCACGCTGCTCCATTACGAGGGCGAGGCCAGCGCGCTGGAGCTGCAGCTGCCACCCGGGACCGATGCCGACCGGGCCGCCGGGATGCTGCGGGCGGGGCTGGGCGAGCGCTTCCTGGTCCGCACACGCCACCAGAAGAACGCCCTCATGTACAGCACCAATGCCAGCGAGAAATGGTTCACCTTCCTGGTGCTCGCATTCATCGGTCTCATCGGCGCCTTCAACATCATCGCCTCGCTCACGATGATGATGATCGAGAAGAAGGCCGACATGCGAACACTGATGGCGATGGGCGCGGAAGACCGACTTGTGCGGCGCGTGTTCCTGCTCGAGGGGCTGCTGATCGTGGGGGTGGGCGCGGTGATCGGGCTTGCACTCGGGCTGGGCATCTGCTGGGCGCAGGAGCGCTTCGGGCTGCTGGGGCTCAGCAATTCAGTGGTGGAGAGCTACCCGGTGAAGGTGCTGCCCGGAGACCTGCTGCTGGTGATGGGCGCGGTGGCGGTGATCGGACTGCTCACCACCGCACTGCCGCTGCGGGCGTTGAGCCGGCGTTTCCTTCAGGCCACGGCGGCCAGGCCGTAGGTGTCCTTCACCTCGTCCAGGACCGCCTCAATGACCGCCGGATCGCGCTCGGTGCAGAGGCGCAGGCGGATCTCCTTCACGTTGGGCAGCCCCTTCAGGTAATTGCCATAGTGGCGGCGCATCTCCACCACGCCCTCCCATGGGCCCTTCCATGCGATGGAGGTGAGCAGGTGC
>CAZUNW010000194.1:0-689 GCA_964621425.1 uncultured Chryseobacterium sp.
AGGTGTTCTGCCATGGCCCACTCGCCGTAGGACTGCATGCGGCGGTCGAGCGTGGTGTAAACCCGGAGCCCGTCCGTATACAGGTCATAGGGGGTGCCGTCCGCCTTGGCCAGCTTCAGCTTGCCTTTCTCGTCCTTGGCGGAGAGCATCTCCTGCAGCTTGCCACGCAGCACTTCGCGGAAATAGGGCGCAAGGCCCTCGGCATGGTCGATCCGCTGGAACTTCAGGCCCAGTGGCAGGGCCCGCAGGGAGTCGTACTGGTCCCGGTCAATGAGGCCGGCGCGCTCCATCTGCGAGAGCACCACCATGCGGCGGTGCAGGGTGGTATCCGGGCGCCGGACGGGGTTGAATAGCGCGGGGTTCTTGCACATGCCCACCAGCATGGCCGCCTGCTCAATGCGCAGGCTGTCCGGCGTGGTGTTGAAATAGACACGGGAAGCGCTGTGGATGCCCACCGCCTGGTTGATCCAGTCGAAGCGGTTCAGGTACATCGCAATGATCTCGTCCTTGGTGTACTGGCGCTCCAGCTGAACGGCAATGATCCACTCCTGCAGCTTCTGGAACACGCGGCGGAAGCTGCTGGCGGGAGCGGTCGCCGTCCTCGATCGATTCGACCATTTCGACGAGGCTCGCGGCGCGGAGCTCGTGTTTGATCGGCTGTCGCAATGGAGCCGCGTCACGTCCGCCCT
>CAZUNW010000194.1:699-4466 GCA_964621425.1 uncultured Chryseobacterium sp.
TGAAGAGCATCTTGGCCAGCTGCTGGGTGATGGTGCTGGCACCACCCTTGCCCCCCATGTAGAGCGCCGCGCGGGCCGTACCGCGCAGGTCGATGCCGCTGTGGATACGGAAACGCTCGTCCTCGGTGGCGATCAGCGCGTCAACCACATACGGGCTGATCTCGTTGTAGTGGACCGGTATGCGGTTCTGCCGGTAGTACTGGCCCATCAGGCTGCCATCGCTGAACAGCACGGTGGTGGCCAGGTCGCTGCGGGGGTTCTCCAGGTCGGCGGTGCCGGGCAGATCGCTGTTGCCGGCCACCAGCAAGGCCAGCACCATGGCCACCAGAGGGCCGAGCAGCAGCACCCAGAGCAACAGGGGCAACAGGCGGCGCTTGCGCGGAGCGCTCATCGGGGTACGAAGTTAACGGCCCGACCGGGAGGGTTCGATGCTGATGCCCACATCCAGCACGCCGGGAAGGGTGTCATGGCGCATGGCCTGCTCCAGCCGCATGCAGTAGCGGCCCGCCCACGGGAAGCGGTCGCCAAGCCGGTACAGGATGTGCGCCTCGAACCGGTCGGCGAAGATGTAGCCCGTGCCGCGGCCGTACCATTGGCCCAGCTCATCCGCCAGCCGGCACTCCACCGTATCGCGCCACGTCCTTCCCGAAGGGGCCTCAAGGTCCACGAAGAGGTACAGGTCGTTGTACGGGTAGTCCCCCGTGTGGCGCACGTCGATGAACACGTCATGCGCACTCACCGTGTCGGTGATGTCGAAGCAGAACGAGGGCTTGTTGCTGCTGGCCCAACCTCCGGCCGGTATTGGCACATCGCTCTGGTAGATCTCCGTTCGACCGCACGCGGCAAGCAGCACCAGCAGGAGCACCGGGAGCACCGCACGCATCACGCCTGGGGCGGTTGGGCCGGCGGACCACCGGCGGACTTGTCCGGGCGGGGACCCCGGTCCCGGCGGCCACGGCGGTCCCGGCGGCGGGCACCGTCGCCCTTCGCAGCGCCCTCCCCAGTTGGGCGGGGACCGCGGTCGGCAGAGGGGGGGCCACCACCCTCCTGCGCGGCCGGACGGGCCTCGCGTGGACGGTCGCGCTCCTTGCGCTTCTTGCCCCCACGCCCGCGCCCGCCACCCGAACCGCGCGAACGCATCTTCTGGTCGAAACGGGTGAGGTCATCCTGCCCAACCACGTTCTCGTAGGTGGGCGCCTTCTCCGTGGCGGCGGGCTCCAGGTCCATTTCCAGGTCCACCTCCGGTTCCAAGCCCTGCTTGTTCTGTGCCAGGATGTCCCGCACCACCTCCACCGGGAAGGCGGCCGTGATGAAGGGCTCACCCGGGCGCTTGAACCCGTAGAACATGCGCTCGGTGAAGATGTCCGTCTTGATGTGCGTGCCCGTGCCCTGCTTGGTGCGGAGCTTGGCGTTCTGCGAGGGGTAGCTTTTCACCGCCTCGATATACATGTCGAGCTCGTAGTTCAGGCAGCACTTGAGCTTGCCGCACTGGCCCGCGAGCTTCTGGGGGTTCAACGCGAGCTGCTGGTAGCGGGCCGCGCTGGTGGTGACGCTGCGGAAATCACTGAGCCAGGTGCTGCAGCACAGCTCGCGGCCGCAACTGCCGATACCACCCACCCGCCCGGCCTCCTGGCGGGCGCCGATCTGCTTCATCTCCACCCGCACCTTGAAGCGATCGGCGAGCCGCCGCACCAGGTCGCGGAAGTCCACCCGCTCCTCCGAGGTGTAATAGAAGATGGCCTTGGTGCCATCGCCCTGATACTCCACATCGGTCAACTTCAGGTCCAGCCGGGCTTCGCGCGCGATGACCCGTGAGGCGAAAAGGGTCTCGTCCTCCAGCTTGCGCGCCGTGTGCCAGCGGTCCAGGTCTTCCTGGGTGGCCTTGCGCACCACCTTGCGCAGCTCGAACGTGTCCATGGCCTTCTCCTTGCGGGCCATCTGGGCCCGCACCAGCTCGCCGGTGAGGCTCACCACGCCCAGATCGTGGCCGGAGCTGGCCTCAACCACCACCGCATCACCGGGCACCAGGCCCACCGACGGCGGACAGCGGAAGAAGGATTTGCGGGTGTTCTTGAACCGCACCTCGACGGCGTCGAAGGGCTGCTGGCCCTGCGGCAGGGGCACACCCGTAAGCCAGTCAAAGACCCCCAGCTTGTTGCAGCCACTGGAGCTGCAATAGCCGTTGCTCTTGCATCCGGCCGGCTTGCCATCCTTCCCACTGCTGCAACTGGAGCATCCCATTCCCTTCAGGCTCTGGTGTTCGCGCCCCGGAATGTCTCCCGGGGCGCCACGAAGATAGCCTTACGGGACCGTCACGCCCGCAGCACCTGGTGCACGCGGTAGCTCAGGTCCATGAACAGCACCTTCGGACTGGCGTTGCGCTCCAGGTGCACATGGGCGGTCTCCAGCTCCTGGCGCAGGTGGCCGGCGCGCGCATCAGTGAGCAGCGTGGCAAAGCGCTGAATGAACTCCTCCTCCTGGCCCACCGCACGCACCAGTCCGGGAGCACCCGCAGCTCGCAACAGGCTCATGCGCACCAGATGCAGCCCGTAGCGCATCAGCCCCTTCTGCCGCTCACGACCCATCCGCGCGAAGTGCTCGGCGAACTCGGCCGCCTCATGCACCTTCAGCCCGTAACAGGCGCGCATCCAGTCGCGGAACAGCACGAAGAGCTCCTCCTCGCTCTTCTCGGCCATGGCACAGGCCTCCAGCAGGTCGCCACCGCTGCGCACGGCACAGGCGCGCGCATCCTCCGGGCGCAGATCCGTGTAACGGTCCTGCAGCGCCTGGGCCAGGTCGGCCTCCGCCAGTGCCGGCACCTTCACCAGCTGGGCGCGGCTCAGTATGGTGGGCAGCACCTGGTCGGCCTGTTCGCCCACCAGCAGGAACACCGTGCCGGGCTCCGGCTCCTCAAGCACCTTCAGCAACTTGTTGGCGGCGGCCGGGTCCATCAGCTCGGGCATCCACACCAGCATCACCTTCCAGCCACCACTGTACGCCTTCAAGCTCAACTTGCGGGCGACCTCCGCCGCGATGTCCACCCCCATCCGCAACTGCTTGTTCTCCCCCTCCAGCTGATCGCGCCACACCGCGGCGTCCATGAACGGCTCCTTGAGCACGGCCTTGCGCCAGGCAGGCAGAAGCGGCTCGCAGGTGCGCCCCTTCTCGCTCAGGTAGATCGGGAAGCTCAGGTTCAGGTCGGGGTGCGCCAGCTTGTCCAGTTGCCGGCAGGCCGGGCAGCTTCCGCACGCATCGGCCGCACCGGGCACCTCGCACAGCAGGTAGCGCGCATACGCCAGCGCCAGCGCGAGTGCACCACTTCCACGCGGCCCCAGGAAGAACTGCGCATGGGGCACTCTCCCCTCCCGCACATTGCTGATCAGGCGCGCCTTCAGGGGCGCATGGCCGATTACCGACTGGTAGAGCACAGGGCGAAGGTAGAGGGGGAGGTGCTCCGTTGGTCAGGTAGGCAGGACCGACATCGCGCAGCATTGGGAGAACGCGACCGATGCGGGGGACGGTCCTAATTTCGCGCCCATGCTCAGCATGGACACCTTCTCGTTCACCGGTCGGAAAGCGCTGGTACGCGTGGACCTCAACGTGCCCCAGGACGCCAATGGCCACGTGACGGATGATACCCGGGCGCGGGCCATTCTGCCCACCGTGCACAAGATCCTGGGCGACGGGGGCTGCGCCATCCTCATGAGCCACTTGGGCCGCCCCAAGGGCAAGGCGAACCCCGCTATGAGCCTGAAGCCCGTGGCCGC
>CAZUNW010000195.1:0-1727 GCA_964621425.1 uncultured Chryseobacterium sp.
CTCGCGGGGGCTTTCTATATTTGCCGCCCCATTGAAAGGCCGTGCCCGATGAACGGGCCGTGCCGCCATCCCCTGAAACACCCCGTCGGTCATGCAGAACAGAGGCGCGTTGTGGATCTTCACCATCCTGCTGGCGCTGGCTTGCCTGTGGCAGTTGTCCTTCTCCATCTTCACCTCGCGGCTGGAGCGCGAGGCCCGCGAGCAGGCGGTGTTCCTGGCCGATTCCGTGATGGCCCTGCCGGGCCTCGCCGGGGCGGACCGCGACTCGTTGCTCATCGCCATGGAGAACCGTGTGCTGCGTGACCGCGCCGAGGAAAAGGTGTATCCGGTCTTCGGCTACAGCTACCGTGAGTGCAAGGAGAAGGAGATCAACCTCGGCCTTGACCTGAAGGGCGGCATGGCCGTGACGCTGGAGGTGAGCATCCCCGAGCTGGTGGCCAACCTCAGCGAGAACAGCACCGATGGCACCTTCCAGGCCGTGATGAAGGCCGCACGCGAGCGCCAGAGCAGCAGCACGGACGACTTCATCACCCTCTTCGCCGATGAATGGAACAAGCAGGCCCCCAATGCCAAGATGGCGGCCGTGTTCCACTCCGCCGACAAGAAGGACATGTTCCCCCGGGAGGCCGGCAACGACGAGATCGTGGAGGCCCTGCGCCGCGAGGCCCAGACCGCCATCAACAACACCGAGAACATCCTGCGGAACCGCATCGACAAGTTCGGTGTGGCGCAGCCCGGCATCCAGAAGCAGCAGTTCAGCGGCCGCATCCAGGTGGAGCTGCCCGGCGTGAAGGACAAGGAGCGCGTGCGCAAGGTGCTGCAGAGCACCGCCAACCTGGAGTTCTGGGAGACCTATGACAACACCGAGGTTTATCCCCTGCTGGAGCAGGCCAACAAACGCCTGCGCGATGCGAAGAAGGTGGGCGATCCGGTGGCCTCCGCCGACACCAGCGCCGCGGCCGACTCCACCCTCGCCGTTGCCGCGGACAGCATCGCCGCCCCGGTGGCCATGCAGGACAGCACCCTTGCCGACACCGCCAAGGTGGCCGCCGACAGCACCAGCGGAGAGGACCTGCTGGAGGCCCTCAGCGCCGACTCCGATTCCGCTGCGGTGGACACCGCCGCCGGCCGTGCCGAGTTCCAGAAGGACAACCCCCTGTTCGCCATCCTGACCCCCAGTGTGTTCAGCACCCAGGCCGGTGGCTACCAGCTGGCCAAGGGCGCTGCGGTGGGCAATGCCCGCGCGCTGGATACCGCGGCCGTGAACGCCACCCTCTTCGGCACCACGCTGGCCGGCACCTTCCCCGCCGACCTGCGCTTCGCCTGGGGCGCCAAGCCGATCGAGGGTACCGACGTGCTTACCCTCTACGCCCTCCGCGTGCCCCGTGGAGGCAAGCCCAAGCTGGACGGCGCCTCCATTGTGAACGCCGCCCAGGACTTCGACATGAAGGGCGATGTGGAGGTGGTGATGCAGATGGACGCCGAGGGTGCCCAGACCTGGAAGGTGATGACCGGAGACAATGTGGGCAAGTCCATCGCCATCGTGCTGGACGAGCTGGTGTACAGCGCCCCCACCGTGATGAGCGAGATCTCCGGCGGGCGCAGCAGCATCACCCTCGGCTCCGGCGACCTGAACCGCCAGATCCAGGAGGCCGATGATCTGGCCAACATCCTGAAGGCCGGCGCCCTGCCCGCCCCTGCCCGCATCATCGACGAGACCGTCGTGG
>CAZUNW010000195.1:1739-4402 GCA_964621425.1 uncultured Chryseobacterium sp.
ACGTGAACAAGGGCATGGTGAGCTTCGCGATCGCGCTGCTTGTGGTGATGCTGTACATGTGGCTGTACTATGCCGGCGCGGGCCTGATCGCCGACATCGCCCTGGGGGTGAACCTGTTCGTGTTGATCGGCTCGCTGGCCAGCCTCCAGGCCTCGCTCACACTTCCCGGCATCGCAGGCATCGTGCTCACCATGGGCATGGCCGTGGACGCCAACGTGTTGATCTACGAACGCGTGCGCGAGGAGATGCGGCAGGGCAAGGTGCTGAAGAGCGCCGTGGACCTGGGCTTCAAGGGTGCCCTGTCGGCGATCATCGACTCCAACGTCACCACGTTCATGACGGCGGTGATCTTGTACCTGTTCGGTTCCGGTCCCATCCGTGGCTTTGCCACAACGCTGGGCCTTGGCATCCTCACCTCCCTGTTCACCGCGCTGTTCCTCTCGCGCATGATCATGACCAAGCGCCTGGAGAACGGGCGCAACATCACCTTCTGGAACAACTGGAGCCGCGACCTCCTTGTGAATGTGAAGGTTGACTGGATGGGCAAGCGCCGCGTGCTGTACATCATCTCCGCCGTGATCATCGGGTCGGGCGTCTTCAGCATGGTGACGCGCGGCTTCAACCTGGGCGTTGATTTCAGTGGGGGGCGCACCTTCGTGGTGAAGTTCGAGCAGGCCGTGGACGTGGAGCAGGTGCGTGGTGCGCTGGAGGGCAGCTTCAGCGCCGATGGCACTCAGAGCACGGTGAATGTGAAGTCCTACGGTGGTGCCAGCCAGGTGAAGGTGGTGACCAACTACCTGGTGAACAGCAAGGGGCCCGAGGCCGATGCCCAGGTGGAGGAGCGTCTCCGCACCGGGCTTGGCGGACTGAACAATCCCTACGAGGTGACCGAGAGCCGCAAGGTGGATCCCACCATCAGCGACGACATCAAGACCTCCGCGTTCTGGAGCGTGCTGCTGGCACTGATCTTCATGTTCATCTACATCTGGCTGCGCTTCAACAGCTGGCAGTACGGCCTCGGCGGCCTGCTGGCCCTTGCCCATGACGCCCTGTTCGTGCTCGGCCTGTATTCGCTGCTCAATGGCATCGTGCCCTTCTCCCTGGAGGTGGATGAGAGCTTCATCGCGGTGATACTCACCGTTATCGGCTACTCCATCAACGACACCGTGATCGTGTTCGACCGTATCCGCGAGTACCTGCAGGAGCACAAGCGTGACAGCAACATCGTGGTGTTCAACCGGGCCATCAACTCCACGCTGGGCCGTACGATGAACACCTCGGCCACCACCCTGGTGGTGCTTCTGGTGATCTTCCTGCTGGGTGGCCTGTCGATCAAAGGCTTCGTGTTCGGCCTGTTCATGGGCATCCTGGTCGGTACCTACAGCTCCATCTTCATTGCCAGCGCGGTCACCGTGGACCTCCTGAAGGAGCGCCGCAACGCCGCCGCCCCGGCCAACGCCTGATCCGCAGCGACCTGATCGGGAAGGTCCTCCGCCCGCGGGGGACCTTCCTACTTTTGGCACATGGGCGTCCTCCTCCTGTTCGACATCAGCGGCGGCGAGCTGATCGTCATCCTGCTTTTCGTGCTGCTGTTCTTCGGCGCCAAGGGCATCCCCGACATCGCGCGCACCGCGGGCCGCACCATGCGTCAGCTGCGCGACGCCACCGAGGACGTGCAGCGCGAGATCCGCAAGGGCGCCAATGAGGTGAGGCGCGAAGTGGAGGCCAACCAGCGCGCCTTCGAGGCACGTCCGCCCGAGGGTTCCACGCCGCGATCCCCGGCTGAGCCACCCTCCGGCGATCCACCCCGGGAGGGGTGAGCCCTGCGGACGCCCTGCTTCAGGCCGGACCTGTGGGTCTGGCTTTTTTCTTTTTTGGCCGATGCCCCCTTTTTGAACAGGGTGTTCGAAAGAAAGTAGGGCATTTTCTGGACATACCCCCTGTGGTGGGGTACCTTTGCGGCCAGAAAACCCCCTCATCGTCATGTCCACCCCCCATTTGCGTTCCAAGGCCCTGGAGGATGTGCTGAACCGCGAGCCCCGCTCCGTGGACCCGCCCAGCCTGCGCATCAGCGAGTACTTCGGGGCCAATGTCTTCAACGAGGAGGCCATGCGCATGTTCCTCACCGAGGAGGCCTACTTCGCGGTGAGGCAGGCCATGACCCATGGCACGCGCATCGACCGCAAGCTGGCGGACCAGGTGGCCAGCGGCATGAAGGAATGGGCCGCGAGCAAGGGGGCCACACACTACACCCACTGGTTCCAGCCCCTTACGGGCACCAGCGCCGAGAAGCACGACGCCTTCTTCGAGCCCATTGGCAACGGCCGCAGCATCGAGCGCTTCGATGGCAGCATGCTTGTGCAGCAGGAGCCCGATGCGAGCAGCTTCCCCAGCGGCGGCATCCGCAACACCTTCGAGGCCCGTGGCTATAGCGCGTGGGACCCCGGCAGCCCCGCCTTCCTGATCGGTCGCACGCTGTGCATACCCAGCATCTTCATCAGCTACACGGGTGAGGCCCTGGACCACAAGATGCCACTGCTGCGCGCCATCAAGGCCGTGGATGAGGCGGCCACCGCCGTGTGCCAGTACTTCGACAAGGACGTGACCAAGGTGACCTGCACTCTGGGGTGGGAGCAGGAGTACTTCCTGATCGATGAGGCCCA
>CAZUNW010000196.1:0-4372 GCA_964621425.1 uncultured Chryseobacterium sp.
TACGCCATGGTCACGATGTTCGGCCTCAACCAGCGCGTGGGCAACATCAGCTACTACGACAGCAGCGGCCAGAACGAGTTCGGTTTCGGCAAGCCGTACAGCGAGCGCACCGCCCAGGTGATCGACGAGGAGGTGAGCAAGATCGTGGAGGGCCAGTACCAGCGGGCCAAGCAGATCCTAACCGACAGCAAGGACAAGCTCACCTCCCTGGCCACCCAGCTGCTGGACAAGGAGGTGATTTTCAAGGAGGACCTGGAGAAGATCTTCGGCCAGCGTCCCTTCGAACGCCAGCCCGCCTCACCGGCGAACGGCAACGGCAGCGCGGCAGTCCACCAGGAAGCCCCACCCGATGCACCCGCTGCCGAACTCCCGCAGGCCTGAGCGGGGACCGGGAGGCTGGACCGTGGTGCACACGGCCGCTGGCCGGCACCAGGCCGAGATCGTGGCCGGCAGGCTCGAGGCGGAGGGCATGAACGCCGTGGTGCTCGACCTGGAACCGGGCCCCTACCCCCTCCTGGGTGATGTGCACGTGCTGGTGGCCGCCGACCAGGTGGTGCGCGCCCTCCACCTCCTCCAGACTCCCGCGCCGTGAACGAGGTGCTCACCCGCAGCCTTACCGGGCTGGCCTACATCGCCCTCACCGTGGGGGCCGCCCTGGCCGGACCGCTCACCACCCTGCTGCTCTTCCTGCCCGTGGCCATGCTGGCCGCCGGTGAACTGCACCGCCTGCAATGGCGCACTGCCGACGCACCCGCCGCCACCTGGCCGCACCTGCTGGCGGGCGCCATGTACCTCAACGTGGCCCTCCTCCCGGTGGCCAGCGCATGGCACCCCGGCATCGCCGTCGCCATGGGTTGCGCCCTGCTTGTCGCGGCCACGCTCATCCCGCTCTTCGGCGGCGGACCCACTCCCCTGCAGGAATTGGGCGCCCTGCTGCTGGTGCTGGTCTACATCGCCCTGCCCTTCGGCCTGGTTCCGCTGGTGGTGGCGCGGGGCTGGGAGCTCTTCCTGGGGTTCATGATCCTGCTCTGGACCAGCGACACCGGGGCTTACGTGGTGGGCCGCCTGTTCGGCCGGCACCCGCTGTTCCCCAAGGTGTCGCCCAAGAAGACGATCGAGGGCTTCATCGGCGGCGCGGGCTTCACCCTGCTCGCAGGGTGGATCATCGCGCAGTTCTGGACCGTGCTGGGCGCCACCGACTGGATGGTGGTCGGCGCGCTGGTATCGGTCACCGGTGCCTTGGGCGACCTGCTGGAATCGGCCTTCAAGCGCGCGGCGGGCGTGAAGGACAGCGGCAGCCTGCTTCCCGGGCACGGCGGGCTGCTGGACCGGTTCGACGGCTTCCTGCTGGCCATGCCGGCCACCTGGGCCTACCTCCAGCTGCAGGCCTGAGCACGAAAGGGTGGGCGCCTATCTTTGGCCGACACCGATCATGGGCATCCACCGCGAAGGCTCCGCCACCATCCTGCTCGTCAGCGCCGTGCTCTGCTTCGCCCTCTTCGGGCTATCCGCATGGGACGCGGCGCCGGCCTTCCTGCGCATCGCCATCGCCTTGCCGCTGGTGGCCGCGCTGGTCATCGTGCTCTGGTTCTTCCGCGTACCGCGGCGCAAGCCCACCGCGGATGACGGGGCCATCATCGCCCCCGCCGACGGCCGCGTGGTGGCCATCGAGGAGGTGCACGAGCCGGAGCACTTCAACGACCGCCGCCTCCAGGTAAGCATCTTCATGAGCCCGCTCAACGTGCACATCAACTGGTACCCTGTTGCCGGCACCGTGAGCTATGCGCGCTACCATCCCGGCAAGTACCTCGTGGCCTGGCACCCCAAGAGCAGTACGGAGAACGAACGCAGCACGGTGGTGGTGAGGCACCCGCGCCACGGCGAAGTGCTCTTCCGCCAGATCGCAGGCGCCCTTGCCCGCCGCATTTGCACCTACAGCAAAACGGGCGCCAGCGCGGCCCAGGGTGCCGAGTTCGGCTTCATCAAGTTCGGCTCCCGCGTGGACCTCTTCCTGCCCCCGGGCTCCTCCGTGCAGGTGGCCCTGGGACAGCACGTGCAGGGCGCCACCACGGTGATCGCCCGTTTCCCCAACACCTGATCATGACCGTATTGCGCCACCTGCCCCTCCTCGTGATCGCGGCGCTCGTGCTTGGCTGCGGCGGCGGGAACGAGGCAGGGGGCCACGCACAAGGCAGCGAGCCCCCACCAGCGGCGCAGGTAACCCCGCGCCTGGACGGGGTGTATACCGCGGAGATGGGTGGTGTCACCTACATGATGCGCTTCTTCCGGGACGGGCAGGTGATGAACACCGCTGCGCTGACCAGGGACGCCACCCCGGATGCGAAGGGCAAGGCCAGGGTGGACCTGCGGGGGCTGCTGGTGCCTTCCACCCCCACGGGCGGCAACAGCACCGTGATGCGCTCCCCGGTGCACCTTTCCTGTGACAGCGTGCTCTTCACCACCCGGAACGCACGCACCGAGATCGACTACCGCGGACTGATGCTGGGCTGGGATTCCATCCGCTTCCACAAGTACAGCCACCTCAACGGCAATGCCGTTACGCTGACCTTCCGCTTCCAGCCGGACCCGCTACGGGCGCAGTAGGCGCTTCAGCTCGCCGAAATGGGCGAAGCGGTAGGTGGCCTCTTCATCGGGCACCACCCCATCCTCGCCGGTGAAATGCGCCTGGTCCAAACCGGCGGCACGGGCACCGCCGGTGTCGTTGCGCGCATCATCACCCACCATCAGGCTTTCCGCAGGCAGCGCGCCCGCCAGGTCCAGCGCGCGCCGGAAGATGCGCGGGTCGGGCTTGGCCGCGCCCGCCGCCTCACTGGTGAGCACCACTTCGAAATGGGCGGCAATGCCGCTGCACGCCAGCTTGATGCGCTGCACCTCGCTGAACCCGTTGGTGATGATGTGCAGGCGATGGTCACGCACCAGGTCGTCCAGCAGCTCACGAACGCCCGCATGCAGCGCGGGCTTGCGTGGACAGCGATCCAGGTAGTCGGTGGCCAGGCGGTCGGACAGGCGGTCGTTGCGCACGCCGAATCGCCCCAGCGTATTGCGGAAGCGGAGAACCCGCAGCACCTCCTTGGGGATGCGACCCTCCTCGTACCTGCGCCAAAGGCCCGCGTTCACCTCCTCGTAAACCTCGATCAGCTCGGATGCGGAGGGCACGCCCTTCTCCTCCAGGCCCAGGTCCGCATGCAGTTCGCGCAGCGTGGCACGCGAGTTCGTGCGGAAGTCCCAGAGCGTGTGGTCCAGATCGAAGAAGATATGGGAGTAGCGGCTCACTGCAGCACACGGGTGATGCCATCCGCGATCCCGGTGAGCACCGCGGAGACGCCGAGGGCGTGAGCCACAACTGACACGAACAGGGCCGGCATGGTGCGCCGGTCGTGGTGGAAGAAGCGTGCGGCGAGCATGCTGCCCAGCGGGATGGTGAACACGAGCGGCGTGAGCGCGGCAACGCCCATGGCGCCACTGACGTGCTTCACCCGCACGATCCACCTGTTGCGCCGTGTGAAGATGGGCTGCTGGAGCACGCCTCGTGCAAGCGCATCGCGGCGCTGGTGGAGCCAGCGCCGCCGGGACCACTCGCCCAGCCGTTCGCTGAGGCGGTAGAACACCACCACACCGAGGCATCCGCCCACGCTGGTCCACAGGAAGGTCTCCAGGAAGCTGAACCCGAAACCGGCACCAAAGCCGGCGGCCACCACCATCTTGAGGGTACCCCAGGCCACGACCACCGCTATCTCCCCCGGGGCATGCACGCGTCAGAGCTTGCGCCCGAAGGCCAGGTCGCCGGCATCGCCGAGCCCGGGAACGATGTAGGCCTGCGCCGTCATCTCCTCGTCGATGGCCCCGATCCAGAAGCGCGTGCCGGCGGGCAGGTGGCGGCGGGCATGTTCCACGCCCTCGCTGCTGGCGATCACGGAGACCACGTGCAAGGCCTTCGGCCGCCCGAGGCGCAGCAGGGCCTTGTACACGAGCACCATGCTCTGGCCCGTGGCCAGCATGGGATCGCAGAGCACAAGCACACGGTCATCCAGCGACGGGCTGCTCAGGTACTCCACCTCGATGTCGAAGCCCTCCTCGCCCTTGCGGTGTTTGCGGTAGGCGCTGATGAACGCGTTGTCGGCATGGTCGAAGACCGAGAGCATCCCCTGGTGCAGCGGAAGGCCCGCGCGCAGGATGGTGGCCAGCACAGGCTGTTCGGTGAGCACCGGGATGTGCGCCTCGCCCAGCGGGGTGGTCACCGCGCGGTCCGTGTAGTCCAGCGTGCGGCTCAGCTCGTAGCCGAACACCATGCCCAGGCGGTGCAGGTTGTTGCGGAAGCGGAGCCGGTCGCCCTGCACCTCCACGTCCCTCA
>CAZUNW010000197.1:0-4365 GCA_964621425.1 uncultured Chryseobacterium sp.
GCCCACCACAACGCGGTCGGGTTTCAGGAAATCATCGACCGCGAAGCCCTCGCGCAGGAACTCCGGGTTGCTCACGATGTCGAAGGGCACCTTGGCGTGGCGGGCCACCGCCGCATGCACCTTCTCGGCCGTGCCGACCGGTACGGTGCTCTTGTCCACGATCACCTTGTAGTCGGTGATGATGCGGCCGAGCTCGTCAGCCACCCCCAGCACGTACTTCAGGTCCGCACTGCCATCCTCGCCGGGCGGGGTGGGGAGCGCCAGGAAGATGATCTGTGCCTGTTCGACCGCCGACTTCAGGTCTGTGGTGAAATGCAGCCGTCCCTGCCGGATGTTGCGCTCGAACAGGACGTCCAGGTGCGGCTCATAGATGGGCACCTTCCCGTCCTTCATCATCCGCACCTTGGCCGCATCGATGTCCACGCACATGACGTGGTTGCCCGTCTCGGCGAAACAGGTGCCCGTCACAAGACCGACATAACCGGTGCCAACAACTGCGATGTTCATGCGTCAGGGTCGTCGTTTCTGGTCCCGTTCAGTGGCCTTGGAATACGGCGGGAAACTCCCGCCCCAACAGCCGTTTCATGCGAAGAAGGAGCTCACCGAGGTTGTGATGTGGGCCAGCTGCTCGTCATCGAGCTCGGTGCTCATGGGGAGGCTCAGCACCTCCCCTGCAAGGGCCTCGGTGACCGGGAGCGAACCCGGGCCGCAGCGCGCATGCTTGTAGGCGTTCTGCAGGTGGCAGGGGATCGGGTAGTACACCATACAGGGTACGCCGCGGTCCTCCAGGTGCTTGCGCAGGGCATCACGGCGGCCACCGGCCACCCGCAGCGTGTATTGGTGGAACACGTGCGTGCTGAAGGGGCTGCGGGCAGGCACGGCGAGCCCCGACAGGCCGGCGAAGGCCGCATCGTACGCCGCCGCGGCACGGCGGCGCGCTTCCGCGTATCCGTCCAGGTGCCGCAGCTTTATGCGCAGCACCGCGGCCTGCAGGCTGTCGAGGCGGCTGTTCACGCCCACCACCTCATGGTGGTAACGCACCTCGCTGCCGTGGTTGCACACCCGGCGCAGGCGTGCGGCAAGGGCATCGTCGTTGGTGAACAGTGCCCCGCCATCGCCGTAGCAGCCCAGGTTCTTGCTGGGGAAGAAGCTCGTGGTGCCCACATGCCCGATGGTGCCGGCCTTCCGTACGGAGCCGTCCGCCGAGGTGTGGTCGCTGCCCACCGCCTGGCAATTGTCCTCGATCACATGAAGCCCGTGTTCACGGGCGATGGCCATGATGGCGTCCATGTCGGCCGTCTGTCCGAACAGGTGCACCGGCACAATGGCCTTGGTGCGGGACGTGATCTTGCGGCGCACGTCCTCGGGATCGATGTTGAAGGTGCCCGGGAGCACGTCGGCGAAGACCGGAACGATGCCCAGGAGGGCGACCACCTCCACCGTGGCCACGAACGTGAACGAGGGCGTGATTACCTCGTCCCCGGGCTTGAGGTCAAGCGCCATCATCGCGATCTGCAGGGCATCCGTGCCATTGGCGCAACCGATGGCATGCTTCACGCCCAGGTAGGCGGCAAGCTCCTGCTCGAAGGCCTTGACCTCCGGGCCGTTGATGAACGCCGCACTGCCGATCACACGCAACAACGCGGAATCCACCTCTGACTTGATGCGTTCGTACTGGCCGACGAGGTCGACCATCTGGATGGGCTTCATGGCGGTTGCTGTCACAAGCGGCCGCGAAGATAGCCAACGCCCTGCGGCAGGGGGCCGCTACGGACGCGGACCCTACCTTCGCGGGGCGATGCGACGTCCATTCCCGATCGCCCTCCTACTGGCCCTGTGCGCGTTGCCCTGCTCCGCACAGCAGAGCGTGCGCGACTCCTCCATCACATTGGTGCCCGTGACGGTGAGCTACGCCTACCAGGTGCCGGGCGGAGCCATGGCCACGCGCTTCGGGCACAACAGCAACCTGGGCCTGAGCGCGGTGGTGAAACTGCGCAGCAACTATTTCCTGGGCGCCGAGGGCGGCTTCCTCTTCGGCAACAGGGTGGTGGAGCCCGGCCTGCTCGGCGGTGTGGTCAATTCCGCCGGCCAGGTGCTCGACCAGGACGGCAAGCCCGCCACCGTCTTCACCTACCAGCGCGGCTACACGGCCATGGCCGTTGTGGGCCGCATCCTGCCCATCGTGGGGCCCAACCCCAACAGCGGACTGGTGCTGAAACTGATGGGCGGCTACATGCGCCACAAGGTGCGCATCGAGACCCAGAACAACACCGTTCCCCAGCTGGAGGGCGACTACCTGCAGGGATATGACCGCCTGGCAGCCGGGCCCGCGGGCGGCTTCGCGATCGGCTACCAGCACATCGGCAACCGCCGCTTCGTGAACTTCCATTTCGCCTTCGAGATGATCGTGGGCGTGACCACCCCGCTGCGCGCCATGAACTTCGACACGGGACGGAGCGAGACAGGCACCCGCACCGACGTGCTCTCGGGCCTGCGCGCCGGCTGGACCGTTCCCATTTACCGGCGCAAGGCGGACAGCTTCTACATACACTGATGCCCGGCCCGGCCCATCTGGTACCGGCCTGTTACACGGCCTTGGTGCACCTGGCGGCGCCCTTCGTGCCCAAGGCGCGCGCCTGGGTGGAGGGACGCCGCGGCCTCTGGAAGCGCCTCGAGGCGAAGGCCCCGGGGCTCCACGGCTGCATCTGGATGCACTGCGCCAGCGTGGGCGAGTTCGAACAGGGACGGCCCGTGCTGGAGGCCCTGCACGCCGCACACCCGCATCGTCCCATCCTCGTCACCTTCTTCAGCCCAAGCGGCTACGAGGCCCGCAAGGACCTGCCAATGGCCACGCACGTGGAGCACCTGCCAGCGGACACCCCCGCAAACGCCGCGCGCTTCGTGGACCTGGTGCGGCCCGCCGCCGTGCTTTGGGTGAAGTACGAGTTCTGGCCGAACATGCTGCACGCCCTGCGCAAGGCGGGCACGCCCACCTTCCTGGTGAGCGCCATCTTCCGGGCCCGGCAGCCCTTCTTCCGCTGTTACGGACAGGCCTGGCGCGCCATGCTGCGGTGCTTCACCCATGTGTTCGCGCAGGACGACGCCTCGGGGCGGCTGCTCACCGGGATCGGGATGGAGGCCGTAAGCGTGAGCGGGGACACACGCTTCGACCGCGTGCTGGCCATCGCCGGTGGTGGAGAGCCGCCACCACCGGTGCCCGCTCTCCGCGGCGACGGTCCCACCCTGCTCTGCGGAAGCACATGGCCCGCGGACGAGGAGGTGCTGCGCAAGGCACTGGAAGGCCCCGGCAACCCGCCCCGTTGCATCGTGGTGCCTCACGAGCTTTCCGATGCAGGCCTGCGCGCCACCGAAGCGCGCTTCCCGGGGCCTGTGGTGCGTTGGGCCGCACCCGCTGCCGGTGCCGCCACCCTGCTGGTGGACCGCATGGGCCTGCTGGCCCGGCTCTATGCCCATGCCGACGTGGCCTACGTGGGAGGCGGCTTCTCCGACGGCGTGCACAGCCTGCTGGAGCCGGCGGCCTGGGGTGTGCCGGTCATCTTCGGCCCGCGCCACACCAAGTTCGCCGAGGCAGCCGGATTGATCGCCGCGGGCGGCGGCTTCGCCGTGAACGATGCAGCGGGACTGCGCACCGTGCTCCGGCGGCTCCTGGACGACCCGGCCGCACGCCAACGCGCCGGTGAAGCGGCCGCACGCTATGTGCGCGACCATGCCGGTGCCACCGCACGGGTGGTCGCCCGGGTGGACGCGGCGCTCCGCGACGCCCCGGCCACCTGACGAACTTCCGCGTCGCGGTGCCCGCGGCTTCGGCGCGCGCCACTACCTTGCCGCCCCATCCCATGAGGATACTCGGCATCTCCGCCTTCTACCACGATAGCGCGGCCGCGCTATTGCAGGACGGCCGCATCGTGGCCGCCGCCCAGGAGGAACGCTTCACGCGCAGGAAGCACGATCCGGGGTTCCCCACCAACGCCGTGCGCTACTGCCTGGACGAGGCCGGCGTGCGCCTGGAGGACCTGGACGCGATCGCCTTCTATGACAAGCCGCTGCTGAAGTTCGAACGCCTGCTGGAGACCTACTACGGCTTCGCCCCGAAGGGCATCCGCTCCTTCCTGATGAGCATGCCCGTGTGGATGAAGGAGAAGCTCTTCCTGAAGAAGCTCATCCGCGACGAGCTCAAGGCCTTCGGCGATCCCGGGGCCGTGATGCGCAAGCTGCTCTTCCCAGAGCACCACCTGAGCCATGCCGCCAGCGCCTACTACGCATCACCGTTCACGGATGCCGCGGTGCTCACCATCGACGGCGTGGGCGAATGGGCCACCGCCAGCATCTGCCATGGCAGGGGCA
>CAZUNW010000198.1:0-1032 GCA_964621425.1 uncultured Chryseobacterium sp.
GGCCGGCGGCACCGCCGCGGAGCGTGCGGTGATGGTGCCCGGCAGGTCGGTGTCATACACCCCGTTGGCCGGTGCGATGGGTTTGCGTGGACGCACGAAGGGGTTGATCCGCGGGTTGATGTCGATGGCCCGGCCCTTGGCGTGCTCGGAAAGGGTGCCTGTATCAAAGACAGAACGGTAATTGAAGCAGGAGGTGTTGTTGGCCTGCATGGAGCGCTCGTCGTCCCAGCCGTAGGCGGAGATGGGCACCACCCGCTCGATGGGGAAGGAATCGGCCAGCAGGCGCTCGAAAACCAGGGACAGGTCGCCCGCCATGCGGCGGTCGCACACAAGCTGTCCGCGGTGCACCCGCCCATCGAAGCCCAGGTGGCGCACCTCCAGCAGGGTCATGCGCGCGGCCAGCGAGTCCGGCACCTCCAGTCCAGCCATTGCCTCGCGCATCGACATGCGGCTATCCACCACCTCCACCTCAGGCGGGCAGGGCGGTGCGCCGCCTTCATCCATGCCACCCTCCGCAGCCTCCGGCTTTGGGGAGCAGCTGGCCAGCAGCAGGGCCATGGTGAGGAATTTGGATACGGAGCGCATGGGCCGGAGGGACACAACCGTGGTCCAAAGAAAGCAAGCCTACCGGAACCGAGCCGCTTTGCGCTCCACTTCCTCCAAGGTGTGCTCCAGCAATAGCAGCTTGTCACCCTTGGTGTTGGTCAGGCCCCATTTGGAGTCTTTTTGAATGGCGAAGAGGCCATTGCCCAGTGCTTGGATATCATTGAACATTGCCGGCACAAGTTCGCGGCCATTGCGGTCGAACAAACCCTTTAGAAGCTCAAACTGTGAACCATCGACCGTCACAATAAAGCACTCAGGATATGCCTCAATTGAATTAAAATCATTGTTAAAAATCAATTTATCACGAATTACATCGTACACATTCCAACTGTTACTCGGATTATTAATATCTCCTGAAATAGAACATCCCACATAATCACTGTCTACACAAGTTTTTTTTGAGACCAGAAACAAGGGACTCCCATC
>CAZUNW010000198.1:1042-4347 GCA_964621425.1 uncultured Chryseobacterium sp.
GGATTCATGAAGGATATGAATAGATCCGTACAGTTTGGGAACAACCCACTGCAGGTCTGCCGAAAGGACCCCTTTAGCACCGCCGCCGTGGGCCACGTAGTGGCCCCGGACCTTTCGCTTCATGAGGTATGGCCTGGTCACGGCGTCCCAATGCGGGTCTTTAAGAACAGCAGACCCCGATCCGGAAATTTCGAAATAGTTCAAGCCTGGGGTACGCGGATAATCACCAGCATTATGAAGCTCGTATGAAGCTTCAGTGATGCGCAATATTTCGTCGTTCGCACCCTGAATAGGGGCTTGACTATCAACCGTGCCCATGGTTCTTTGACATCCGTTAGTGCAACGACATTTGATCCACGCTGGTTGAGCACTGCCGGTATTGAATGGAGGTGAAAGACAACCCTCACCCTCGGCATTGTAGTGCGGGTCGATGACAAAGACGTGGTCACCGTAATCCACCTTTATGCCCTTATAATCCCAAAGCGCACATTGTCCCTTTTTTACATTAATAGACCTGTAGCAATAAACTATATCGTTGCCCAATTCCTCTTCTGTAAACTCCGTCCAGTTTTTACTGTAAGTACCTCCCCTACATGCACACAGGTAATCGCCGACCGGATAAATATCGTCGTGGTTGAAAGGAATGATCCACTGGCCTTTCGAATTGCGTAGTCCCCACGTGCCGCCAAGCACTATATCATTAAAAGTGGCATCCTCCCCGATGAGCGATCCACCGGCGAATCCAAAGTCCAGCCCAGCAAGGCCTCCTGAATAAATCCTGCCGTTGATCAATCCCCATGCATCAGGCGCGGGGTCATCGGCGCTGAGCTTGAATGGAAGCCGGTCCTTATAGTCTGCATGGTAAGTGTACCTTTTCCCACCCACGTTCACCAGCACCAGCCCGCGCAGTTCGTCCAGGTAGTGGTGCTCCCCTGCCGGGGCGGATGTCCGGCGAAAGCGGTAGCCCTCCGGCGGTCCTCCTGCGGCACGCAGCGAGTCGCGGGCCTCCTCCAATGCGGCACTGTTCGGGTTGCGGCGGATGTAGTCCACATAGCCCTGCGCATCACCGGGCCGCGCGCTCTCGCGGAACTCCCAGCGTTCGCATTCGGCGTGGGCCTGCGCTCTGCGCGGGCCGGTGGGGTAGCGTGCGAGGTAGTCGCGGTACGGGGCAGAGCCCGTGGATCCCGCCAGGGCATCGAAGGCCAGGATGGCGATGCGTTCCCGCGCATCGGCCCCGTCCATGGCGCCCGGGTGTTCGCGGAGGAACTGCTCGTAGCCCGCAATGGTGTTGGAGTTGCGTGCATCCATATAGGCCAGTTGCGCAAGCCGCGCCCGCGCCTGTTCCAGTAGAGTGGCCGGTTCGGCCGCGTAGGTGCGCAGGAAGGCACGGTACCCGTCCATGGTATGGCGGTCCATCGCGTCACGCAGCGCATGGGCCACGATCAAGGCCCGCAGGTCGGCCACCGCCGCGGGGACCACCCCGTCCTTGGCCCAGCGGGCAAGTTCCCTGGCATTGGCATCGTAAACGGCCTGTGCTGCGCGTAGCACGGTCGCATAGGCCTGGTCCACATCGCGGCTGCCGTAAGTGCGCAGGTCCAGCAGGTAGGCCATGCTGTACAGGGCGGCCGCATCGTTCGGGTCCTTGGCCAGGTCCTTGCCCAGTTTGGCCAGGGCCTTGGCATGGTCACCCTTGTCGATCAGGTCGCGGTGGGCACCCTGCCCAAGGACGGAGGTGGCAAGGACCAGTAGGACGGGCAGCAGCAGGTGCCGCATGGCATCAACGGATCGACCGGGCTTTCTGGACCACGGCTTCGTAACTGTGGTCGGCCAGCATCAGCTTGGTGCCCTTGCTGTCGGTGAGGCCCCATTTGCCTCCCTTGCGTAAGGCAAACAGTCCGCCGAGCAGGGGCTGCACTTCATCGAAGATGGCGGGAGCAAGTTCCCGCCCGTTGAGGTCGAAGAGACCCACGGGGCCGTTGCCACCGTCTCGGCCTGGCAGCATGGCGATGATGGCGTTGCCAGCTACCAGTACCGAGGCGTAGTTCCGTGCCAGCACTGCCCGCTTCAGAGAGGAGCTGTACACATTCCACTGGTTCGGGTCCGAGTTGTATGGGTCGGGGATGCATCCGGCCTGGTCCTCCTCCACGTATTGCACCGGCGAAACGATATACAAATAGGTGTCGTTCCGGGCTCCGACATCCACCACGGATCGGTACTGAAGGGGCAGGAGCCACTGCATGTCCGTTCCCATGCGCCCTTCCTTGGTGCCATCGTACACCCGAAGGGTACCGTTCAGACCGGACTTCAGCACATAAGGCATGAACTCACCTTGGGTATCCCCTGGGGTGTAGGGCTTCATGCCCGTGCTTTGTACCCATAGATTCATGTCCGAGGCAGCTACGCCTGCATTCCTGTACGAATAGGTCGGTGCGCGCAGGCACATCATGACCATCGTCCCCATGGCCTGTCCGCCCTCGTGGGTATATGCGAACACGTTTTCATCCAGACCGGTCTGGGTGGAAAAGGAATCAAATATGCCCCTGCCTGCCATGTACCTGCCGCAGGTGTTGCGCAGCTCATGCTGCGCGTTCAATGAGAAGGACTGATCGGTGGGTGGAACGAGCAATCCCTGGGTGCTGTACAAGGAGCATGCACCCTTGGTGATCTCGACTTTGCGTTCCAGACGGGTGTAATAGCCATGGATCTCTTCGTATTCCTCATCGCTGAGTTCCGTCCAACTCTTAGTCACGGTGCCGCCCTTGCAGGCACAGAACAGATCCCCGACCGGAAATATGTCATCCTGCTCCGCCGGTATCAGTACGGTGCCATCCGCCCGGCGCAGACCCCACTTGCCCCCAAGGACGATCTCACCATCACCCTTGGGGCCCTTGAGGGCATGCCCGGAGAATCCAAAATCCAGACCGGAGATACCTCCGTTCCACACCACGCCGTTCTTCATGCCCCAGGGGTCGGGTGCCGGATCAGACTTGAGGAACCTGAACACCTCACCTTCTTGCAGCGCATAGCGACGTCCCCCGATGTTGAACAATTCCAAACCCCGTTGCTGTTCCACATAGGTCATCCCCCCGCCCTTCGCATCCCTGCGAACGAAAGCTGCGGGCTGGCACACCGTGTCAAGCCCGGTCCAAAGCGCCAGCACCAGCGTGCTGCATCGCAAGATGCTTACCATCCCCCTCCGTCGTACGCGTCCTCGTCGTAAGAGCGGCTGGACCCGCGAGCGGGATTGAGCTCGATGGAGCGCTTCTTGAGACACTCTCGGCGCGATGCGCCGAGGAGCTTGCAGA
>CAZUNW010000199.1:0-2160 GCA_964621425.1 uncultured Chryseobacterium sp.
GCAGCATCCTGGCCTGGGACTGGCTGATGAGCATCGACGCGCACTGGTTCAGCACCCTGTTCGGTTGGTACGTGTTCAGCGGCATGTGGGTGAGCGCCATGATCACCGCGGTGGTGCTCGTGCTCTACCTGAAGCGCAAGGGCCACCTGCCCCAGGTGAACAACAGCCACATCCACGACATGGGCAAGTGGGTCTTCGCCATCAGCTTCCTTTGGAGCTACCTGTGGTTCAGCCAGTTCATGCTGATCTGGTACGCCAACGTCCCGGAAGATGTTCTTCATCAATTTCGCCGTTCCCATGGTGATGCTGATGAGCCGCGATGCCAAGCGCAACCCGCGCTTCCTCATCGGCGTGGGCATGGTGATCTTCTTCGGCCATTGGCTGGACCTCGTGCAGATCGTGATGCCCGGCGCACTCGGCCACGACTTCCATGGTGTTGGCGCCCTGGAGGTGGGCATGTTCCTCGCCTTCCTGGGCCTGCTGATCCACACGGTGCTCACGACCCTCACCAAGGCGCCCCTCACCCCGGTGCAGCACCCCTACCTGGAGGAGGCCGTCCACCATTCCATCTGACGAACAAACTGGCCCTTCCGGGGGTATTCCAATAGGAGAACGATGACGAAGCTGCTGATCCTCCTGGTCCTGGTCCTGGCCATCCTGGCGGTGGCCCAGCTGGCGCGGGTCTATGAACTGACGTCGAAGCTGCGCGGCAAGCGGGAGGAGGACATCTCCCCGGCAGACACGCGCATGAACGCCACGCTCTGGTGGGTGTTCATGGTGGCCTACTACGGTTTCTTCGCGTGGCTGATGTGGGCCTACGGCGACAAGATGCTCCCTGTGGCGGCCAGCGAGCACGGCGTTGCGCTTGATGCCCTGCTGGACTTCAACTGGATCATCCTGTTCGTCGTGTTCTTCATCACGAACACGCTGCTCTTCTGGTTCGCCGGCAAATACGCGTACCGCGCGGACCGCAAGGCGCATTACTACGCCCACAACAACAAGCTTGAGCTGGTCTGGACGGTGGTGCCCGCGGCCTTCCTGGCGGTGATCATCATCTACGGCCTGCGCACATGGCAGGACATCACCGGCCCCGCATCGCCCGAGGCCATGCAGGTGGAGCTTTATGCCAAGCAGTTCGACTGGACGGCCCGCTACGCCGGTGATGACGGCGTAATGGGCGCAACGGATTTCCGCCTGATCAACGGGGACAACCCCCTGGGCATCGTCACCAAGGAGAGCATCGCCAAGCGCCTGGCCGAGCTTTCCGCAGAGATGGGTGCCATCGATTCCACGATCACCAACGGCATCCTGCCCGATGGTAAGGTCGCCGAACTGCGTGCCCAGCATGCCAAGCTCGAGCGGCAGGCCGGCCGCATCGTTAACCTGCGCACAATGATGGAGCAGGACATCGCCGAGAAGGGTGATGCCAGCGCCTACGCGCACGGGGCCGATGATATCGTGATCAAGGAGTTCCACCTGCCGCTGCGCAAGGAGGTCAATCTGCTCATCCGCAGCCGTGACGTCATCCACAGCGCCTACATCCCGCACATGCGCGCCCAGATGAACGCGGTGCCCGGCATGACCACCACCTTCAAGATGGTGCCCACCATCACCACCGACAGCATGCGCCTGGTGGTTAAGGACGAGAAGTTCGACTTCGTGCTGCTCTGCAACAAGATCTGCGGCGCCAGCCACTACAACATGCAGATGCCGCTGGTGGTGGAGGAGCAGGGTGCATATGACGCCTGGTACGCCGAGGCCCGGAAGAAGCCCTTCCAGGCACCGCCGATGGCCGCTGCTCCCTCGCCCGCTGCACCCGCCGACAGTACGGCCGCCCCCGCGGACACCACCGCACCGGCCACCGCCGCCCTGAGACACTGAACCGCCACCCCCACGAACCATGGGATCCGTAGCAACCGCACCCCACGCCCAGACCGGGCACGCGCACCACGCGCATCACCACCACGAGGAGAGCTTCGTGTCGAAGTACATCTTCTCGCAGGATCACAAGATGATCAGCAAGCAGTTCCTGATCACGGCCATCATCATGGCGGTCGTGGCGGTGATCATGAGCCTGATCTTCCGCCTGCAGCTGGCCTGGCCGGGTGAGAGCTTCGCCTTCAGCAAGTTCTTCCTCGGCGAGAAATGGGCCCCCAACGG
>CAZUNW010000199.1:2170-2628 GCA_964621425.1 uncultured Chryseobacterium sp.
CATCATGGTGTTCTTCGTGCTCACTGGCGGCCTCTCCGGTACGTTCAGCAACCTGCTGATCCCCCTGCAGGTGGGCGCACGCGATATGGCCAGCCGCTTCTTGAACATGTTGAGCTACTGGTTCTTCTTCCTGAGCAGCGTACTGATGCTCGCCTCCCTTTACGTGGAGGGCGGTCCTGCCAGTTCCGGATGGACGGTCTACCCGCCGTTGAGTGCCCTGCCCCAGGCCATCCCCGGCTCCGGTGCGGGCATGACCCTGTGGCTGGTGAGCATGGCGGTCTTCATCGCCAGCGCCCTGCTGGGCGGCCTCAACTATGTGGTCACCGTGCTCAACCTGCGCACCAAGGGCATGAAGATGACGCGCCTGCCCCTCACCATCTGGGCCTTCTTCGTCACGGCCGTGCTGGGTGTGCTGAGCTTCCCCGTGCTGTTGAGCGCCGCACTGCTGCTGCTGATGG
>CAZUNW010000199.1:2638-4341 GCA_964621425.1 uncultured Chryseobacterium sp.
TGGACCGCAGCCTGGGCACCAGCTTCTACCTGAGCGACATCCACGTGGCCGGCGAGGCCCTGGACCACGTGGGCGGCAGCCCCATCCTGTTCCAGCACCTGTTCTGGTTCCTTGGCCACCCGGAGGTGTATATCGTGCTGCTGCCTGCACTGGGCATCACCTCCGAGGTGATCGCGACCAATGCGCGCAAACCGATCTTCGGCTACCCCGCCATGATCGGCTCGATCCTGGCCATCGGTTTCCTGAGTTTCATCGTGTGGGGACACCACATGTTCCTGACGGGCATGAACCCCTTCCTGGGCTCGGTGTTCGTGTTCACCACCCTGCTCATCGCCATCCCCAGTGCCGTGAAGGTTTTCAACTACCTCACCACCCTGTGGCGCGGCAATCTGGTAATGAGCCCCGCCATGCTCTTCAGCATCGGCCTGGTCGCCACCTTCATCGCGGGCGGCCTCACGGGCATCATCCTGGCTTCGCCCACTTCTGGCTCACCTTCGTCGCGGCCTTCGGTGTGTTCTTCCCCATGCATTTCATCGGCCTGGCCGGTGCACCGCGGCGCTACTACAGCTACACGGAATTCCCCATGTTCAACGGGGTGATCGACCTCAACGTACTGGTCACCGTGTTCGCCATACTGGGTGCCGTCGCCCAGATCCTGTTCCTGTACAATTTCTTCTACAGCGTGTTCCGCGGTCCGAAGGCCGTGCAGAACCCCTGGAAGGGCACCACGCTTGAGTGGACCACCCCGGTGGAGCACATCCACGGCAACTGGCCGGGCGCCATTCCCACGGTGCACCGCTGGCCATACGACTACAGCAAGCCGGGCAAGGCCGAGGATTTCGTGCCGCAGACCGTGCCGCTGGAGCAGGGCGAGGCCGAGGAGCACGGCTGATACGTGCTCACCTCCCTGGGAATGTCCGCACCTTTGGCTGCGGACATTCCTTTTCGAGGCCATGCGTGCTCGGTTCCTGCCCCTGTTCCTGCTGCTGCCGTTGGCTTCGACGGCGCAGCTTCTGGACAGCATAGGCCATTTCCTGCACCAGCGTCCCCGCTTGAACGTGGGGGTGGACACGCGCGGCTCCAGTGGTGCGTGCCCTGGCGGACGCGGGGGGGCGGATTATCGCCCGTCATCAGAGGCTCTGGTAGCCTTCGGTCATGCACACGATCATCTCTCTGCAGGCGATCGAACATGCGCGGGCACGTATCGCCCCGTATATTGCCCATACGCCGCTCGTTGCGCTTGGCACCGATGACATCCTGCTCAAGGCGGAAAGCCTCCAGCCATCCGGCGCGTTCAAGCTGCGCGGTGCCTTCAACGCGCTGCTCGGACTCGAGGCCGCAGCCCGCGCGCGTGGCGTGGTCGCGCACTCCAGCGGCAACCACGCCATTGCGGTGGCTTTTGCCGCGCGTACGCTGGGTATGCCAGCGACGATCGTGATGCCGGAGAACGCGCCGGCCGTGAAGCGTGAGTGGGTGCAATCGTTAGGGGCGCGGCTCGAGATCGTTGGCGTCGCGAGCAGCGAGCGGCTCGCGCGTGCTGCGGCGCTAGCCGAAGCGGAGGGGCTCGCGCTGGTGGAGCCGTACGATGCGGCTCCGATCATCGAGGGCACGGGTACGCTCGGACTCGAACTGCTGGACGATTGCGCTACGGGCGATCCGCTTGAAATTTATGTGCCGGTATCGGGCGGCGGGTTGATCGCGGG
>CAZUNW010000200.1:0-4312 GCA_964621425.1 uncultured Chryseobacterium sp.
CCAGAAGATGGCCCTCATGGGCGCCCTCAGCCTCTACCTGGATTTCATCAACCTGTTCCTGATGCTGCTGCGCCTGTTCGGCGGGCGGCGCGACTGACCCGGCGCGGCCGGTCGGATGCGGGAGCGCCGGCTATGGCCCGGCGCTCCCGTTGCTTATGGTCCCCGTCCTATTTTCGCAGCCGATCCCGAAAGCGAATGACAGCCTATGTGTTCCCCGGCCAGGGCAGCCAGTTCCCCGGCATGGCGAAGGACCTTTACGACAATGACGCCAATGCACGCGTCTTCTTCGAGCACGCCAACAACATCCTGGGGTTCAACATCACCGATGTGATGTTCACCGGCAGTGAGGACGACCTGAAGCGGACCAACGTCACCCAGCCGGCCATCTTCCTGCACAGCGTGATCAAGGCGCGCACGATGGGCGACGGATTCCGTCCCGCCATGGTGGCCGGGCACTCCCTGGGCGAGTTCAGCGCTCTGGTGGCCTCCGGCGCATTGGAGTTCGCCGACGGCCTGCGGCTGGTGTACGCCAGGGCCAACGCCATGCAGCAGGCCTGCGAGGCCCTCCCTGGCACGATGGCGGCCATCCTCGGCCTGGAGGATGCACGTGTGGAAGAGGTGTGCACGCAGGTGACGCAGGAAGCGGGTCATGGCGTGGTGGTACCCGCGAACCACAACTGCCCGGGCCAGCTGGTGATCAGCGGCACCGTGGCGGCAGTGAACGCGGCCTGCGAGGCCCTCAGGGCCGCAGGGGCCAAGCGCGCACTGGTGCTCCCTGTGGGCGGTGCCTTCCACAGCCCGCTCATGGAACCCGCCCGCGCGGAACTGGCCATGGCCATCGAGCACACCCCCATCGTGAACCCGCGCTGCCCCGTCTACCAGAACGTGGACGCACGCGCCCACACCGATCCCGCGCGCATCAAGGCGAACCTCATCGCGCAGCTCACCGCGCCCGTTCGCTGGACCCAGACCATGCAGCACATGCTGGCCGATGGGTGCACCAAGGTGGTGGAAGTGGGCCCGGGCAGCGTGTTGCAGGGCCTGTTCAAGAAGGTGAGCAGGGAACTGGAGACCGCCGCGGCCTGAGGCTCAGAGGCCCGGGTTCAGCAGCCTGCCACTTTCCACGAGCCTGTGCAGCCACGGCTCGGCTAGCGTGGCCCGCAGCGCGTGCACGTGGTCCATGCGGTGGCAGTCGCTTCCGACGAGCTCGTACCAGCCCCGCTCAATGAAGCGCTCCGCCTGCCTGCGGACGCCGGGACCGTATGCGCCCATCAGGGCGATGGTGTTTAGCTGGAAGAGGACGCCGCGCTCCTTGAGCTGCTCGCACCGGGTGAGGTCCTGCTGCCAGAAGCCATAGCGCTCGGGATGGGCCAGCACGGGGCGGTAGCCCTGCGTCTGCATGGCGAAGATCAGCTGCAGCAGGATCGCGGGCTCGGTCATGAAGGGCAGCTCGAACAGCAGCATGTCCTTGCCGAACGTGAGGACCTTGCGCTCCATCACCTTCTGCTCAAGCTCATGGTCCAGGTAATACTCGGCGGCGGCATGAACCTCGATATCAAGCCCGGTGCGCTCCACCTCGGCACGCACCTGCTCCAGCCCGCCGAGGATGATCTCCGGCGTGTTCCGGTAGCCGTCGCTCATCACGTGCGGGGTGGTGATCGCCTTGCTGAAGCCCATCTCCCGCATGGCGGCGAGCAGCTCCATGGAGGCCTCCAGCGTGGGAGCCCCGTCATCGATGCCCGGGATGAAATGGCTGTGTACATCGCACCTCAGCACGGCGGGATCGAGCGGGGCCGGTCGCGGCGCCTTGCGGCCGAAAAAGTTGCCGAAGAGGCCCATGATTCAGTGCAAGGGTGCGATGTTGGACGGGACCAGGGGTGCCAGGTGACACGATGCCAGGGTGGCAGGGTGCATGCGTGCCTGGGCTTGTATCGCTCGCACCTTCATGACGTCATGCCCTTGCTCGGCTGACCCTTGAATTCCATGACCATCCCGTTCATCGCGCGGCATAGTGCTCCGCGTAATACTGCTGGTAGGCGCCGCTGGTCACATGGTCCAGGCACTCGGTGTGGGACGGGTACCAGTCCACGGGGCGCTCAAGGCCGTCGTTGACGGGGATGCTCGGCCCCCAGCCCAACTCGCGCTCGATCTTGGTGGCGTCGATGGCATAACGCAGGTCGTGGCCTGCACGATCCGTTACATGGGTGATGAGCTTCGCGCTCGTTCCCTGCGCGCGGCCCAGCTTGCGGTCCATGATGGAGCAGAGCAGCTGCACCAGGTCGATGTTCCGCCATTCGTTGTGCCCCCCGATGTTGTAAGTCTCCCCGGTGACACCCGTGTGGAAGATGGTGTCGATGGCGGCTGCATGGTCCTCCACCCACAGCCAGTCACGCACGTTCTCGCCACGGCCGTAAACGGGCAGCGGCCTGCTGTTGCGGATGTTGTTGATCATGAGGGGGATCAACTTCTCCGGGAAGTGGTGGCTGCCGTAGTTGTTGCTGCAATTGCTCACCACGAAGGGCAGCTTGTAGGTATTGCCGTAGGCCCTGACGAAGTGGTCGCTGCTGGCCTTGCTGGCGCTGTACGGGCTTTGCGGGTCGTAGGGCGTCGCCTCGGTGAAGAAGCCGCCGTCGTGCAGCGAGCCGTAGACCTCATCGGTGCTCACATGGTAGAAGCGCCGCCCACTGAAGTCGCCCTTCCATGCATCGCGGGCCGCGTTCAGCAGGGTGACGGTGCCGAACACGTTGGTGCGGACGAAGGCCAGGGGATCCGTGATGCTGCGGTCCACATGGCTCTCCGCGGCGAGGTGGATCACCCCATCGATGGCGTGGTCCCTGAACACCTGCGCGACCGCTTCCGCATCGCAGATGTCCGCCTTCACGAATAAGTAGTTGGGCGCATGCTCGACGTCGCGCAGGTTTTCCAGGTTGCCCGCGTAGGTGAGCACATCCAGGTTGACGATGCGGTACTGCGGATACCTGGTGACGAAGCGGCGCACGACGTGGCTGCCGATGAAGCCGGCCCCGCCGGTGATGAGGACCGTGCGCTCCATGCTCACAGGCTCCAGTAGGTGAGTTCCTTCACGCGGCTCCGGAAGATGCCCTTGAGGTCCACGAGCACGCCCCGGGGGGTCATCATGCCCTTGAACCAGGCCTCGTCACGCATGGCGTACTCGCTGTGGTTCACCGCCACGATGATCGCATCGTAGGGACCCTGGGGCTCCTTGGCCAGCGCGTAACCATACTCGTGCTTCACCTCATCGCTGTCCGCATGGGGGTCCGTGACGTCCACCTGGCAGCTGAAGCTGGCGAGCTCACGCACCACGTCGGCCACCTTGCTGTTGCGGATGTCGGTGACGTTCTCCTTGAAGGTGGCACCCATCACCAGCACACGGGCCTCCGCGGGGTTCCTGCCGGCGGCGATGATCTTCTTCACTGTCTGCTTGGCCACGTAGCCGCCCATGCTGTCGTTGACGAAGCGCCCCGCATCGATGATCTGCGCGTGGTAGCCGAGCTCCTTGGCCTTGTAGACCAGGTAGTACGGGTCCACGCCGATGCAGTGCCCGCCCACCAGCCCGGGCTGGAACTTGAGGAAGTTCCACTTGGTGCCGGCGGCCTCGAGCACATCGTAGGTGTTGATGCCCACGCGGTTGAAGATGATCGACAGCTCGTTGATGAGCGCGATGTTCACGTCACGCTGGGTGTTCTCGATGATCTTGGCGGCCTCGGCCACTTTGATATTCGCCGCCCGGTGCACGCCGGCCTTCACAACCAGCTCGTACACCCTCGCCACCGTCTCGGCGCTCTCCGCATCGCAGCCGCTGGTCACCTTCACGATGCGCTCAAGGGTATGCTCCTTGTCACCGGGGTTGATGCGCTCCGGGCTGTAGCCCACCTTGAAGTCCTTCACGAAGGAGAGCCCGCTGAGCTCCTCGAGCAGGGGAACGCAGTCCTCCTCGGTGCAGCCCGGGTAGACGGTGCTCTCATAGACCACATGGTCACCCCGCTTCAGCACCTGGCCCACCGTGCGCGTGGCGCCGAGCAGCGGCTTCAGGTCGGGGATGTTCTGGTCGTCGATTGGCGTGGGCACCGCGACGATGAAGAACTCCACGTCCTTCAGGTCGTTGATGTCGGCCGTGAAATGGATGTCGCAGCCCTCGAACTCGGATGCAGCGAGTTCGCTGCTCGGGTCCTCGTTGCGGCGCATCATGTCCACGCGCTTACGGTTGATGTCGAAGCCGACGACCTTCAGCTTGCGCGCGAAGGCAAGCGCGATGGACAGGCCCACGTAGCCCAGGCCGATCACGGCCAGC
>CAZUNW010000201.1:0-4302 GCA_964621425.1 uncultured Chryseobacterium sp.
CTGATGTGGAGGAAGCCGCCACCGATGAGGTAGTTGCGCAGGTTCTCCGCCTCGGCGGGGCTGAAAACCACGTTGCCATGCCCGGTCATGTGCACCAGCGGATGGGCGAACAGGTCGGTGGAGCCGACCTCCACGGTTGGCACCTCGGTGGCCATGCGGGTGCCGAGGTTGCTGTTGCAGAAACGCACCAGGTTGGGCAGGCTGGTGGGGTTCGCATACCAGTCGCCACCGCCATTGTACTTCAGCAGCGCGATGGAATAGGTGCCCTGCGCCTGCAAGAGGGCAACGGCCAGCAGGAGGGTCGCGGCAAGGAGGGTGCGCAGCATCTGCGGTGCAAGTTAGCGCCCCTGCCGGGCGAGGCTCATCCAGGTGCAGGCCGCCAACGCGGCGGTCTCCGTGCGGAGCCGGGCATCGCCAAGGCCCACGGTCGTGATCCCGGCCGTGTTCAGCCGCTCCAGTTCCGTCGGGGTCCAGTCCCCTTCCGGTCCGATGAGCACCAGTGCGCTGCGGCCGGGGTCGAACGCGCGCATCAGCGTGGTCGTCCCGGGTGCCGCATGGGCCACGAAGCGCTGCTCCGCACCGGCTTCAGCGAGCAGGGCTTCGAGCCCGGTGAGCGCATCGATGCGTGGCAGCCATGCACGCCGGCTCTGCTTCATGGCGCTTGCTGCCACGCGCAGCAGCCGCTCGGTGCGCAGGTGTCCGCGCTCGGTGCGTGCCGTCACCAGCGGTGTGATGCGTTCCACGCCCACCTCCACGGCCTTCTCCACGAACCACTCGAAGCGGTCCGACTGCTTGGTCCCCGCCACGGCGAGGTGGATCGTGGTGGCTGGTGGCGGGTGCTGGCGCCGGTCGGTGATGCGCACGGCCACCTCGTGCCGGCCAATGGCATGCAATGTTCCTTCGGCTTCCGCCCCGGCGCCGTCGGTGAGCTGCACGGCATGGCCTTCTCGCAGCCTCAGAACGCGCAGTGCGTGCGCCGCCTCGTCCGCAGGCAGCAGCACCTCGGCGGCGTCCAGTCCGGTGCAGTGGAAGCGGTGCATCAGTTGGGGGGCATGGTGCGGCGCTCGCGCCACCAGAGCAGGATGAGCGTGCCGCAGAGCACCGCGGTGAAGAGGAGGGAGGCGGCGGCGGGCGATGCGCCGAACCACACGGGTACCTGCATGTCCGTCCAGGCCCCTTCCTTCAATGCGGGCCAGAGCCGTTCGCGAAGCGGTTCGGTGACCTCTGTGGGGAAGGAGTACCACAGCGTGCATTTGGCGGCCACGGCCATGGCGAGGCCGGAAAGGCCCAGGACGATGAACGGCGTGCGCAGCCGAGGGCGTTCGCCCAGCAGTGGCAGCCAACGGTAGGCCAGCAGCACCGCCGCTGTGGTAAGGTGTCGCGGTCCCATGGCCCAACCGCCCCACCACATGCGGTAGCTGGCGATCACCAGCAGGAGCACGAGGATGGCCGGCATCACGGGGTCCCTGCGCAGCAGTGATGCGTGGCGTGCGCCAGCCAGCCAGGCCAGCAGTCCCAGGAAGAGCACAGGCATGAAGACGAAAAGCCCCCGGTAGCCGCTGAAGGTGAGCCCCCACAGTGCGGTGGCCGAGGGTGCGCTCAGTCCGTAGCCATCGTGCATGAAGGTGTAGTGGGCCTCATGCTCGTAGCCGATGGACAAGGGGTCACCGGTGAGCACCGCGTTGTAGGCAAGCAGCAAGGCCGCCGGAGGTACACCGCCGGCGATGAACGCGAGGGTGCGGCGCCAGCGTACGTTGCGATCCCCCGGGCTGAGGAGCGGCAGCAGGGCCCACCACGCGGCCAGGACCACAAGGGGGTATTCGCACAGCACCGCACAACCTGCGCAGAGCCCGGCCACCAGCTGCCGGTCATCCTCCACCGCCATGAGCGCGAGCAGTGCGAAAAGTGCGGCGAGCAGGTGTGCGTTGAAGCTGCCGCTGTAGACCAGCAGGAACGAGCCCAGAAAGGGCACGGCGGCGAGTATGCCACGCGGCACGAAGGGGCTTGTCCGCCCCAGGCGCACCAGGCAGAGCGTGATTATGAGCGCGAGCGGCACGCTGCCACACACGAGCCCGCCCAGCATCAGCAGCTGCGGGGTTAGCAGTCCCTCCTCACCGGCCCGTACAATGCCGCTCGCCACCAGTGCGGCATAGCAGGGTGCCACGAGCAGCGCCGGAAGGGGGGCCTTGTCGCTGTAATGGCGGCCGCCGATGAGCGATTTGTCCTGGGTGCGTGTGTGGTAAGCGTCGATGCAAAGGCTGTGGTGCTCCACGATGGCGGCCACCATCGCCGCGCGGCTCATGGTGTTGTCGTTCGGCCCGCGGTCCAGGTGCCAGCTGCAGAGCAGCAGCATGGCCAGGAGGAAGGGCAGGTTGCGCACGGCGGAGGGTATCGGGCCGCAAGATGCGAACGGCGGGCGTGCCGTCCGCTCAGCTTCCTCAATCGCGGCGGAAGTCCAGCTTCCAGAAGTGGAAGTCCGGGCTGTTCAGGTCCACCTTGAACCCGGTGACCTTGTGGTCCGCATCGAAGGAGAAGGTGATGTAGCCCGGTTCCAGGAAGGGGTCGGCGTGCAGCCACTGGTAGGTGTCGTAGTGCCAGTGCACGAGCCTGCCGGTGAGCAGTTCCGCTGCGGGCCTGAAGGTGAGCCGGGGCGAGCCCTGGTCATCCGTGATGGCGGCCTGCCCGTACACCTTGTCCGTGTAGGTGCCGGTGATGGCGGTGAGCGGTGCGGAGGGTTTGGTGCGGGCCACCCGGGCGGCCACTCGGTCGGCCACACGACGGGCCTCGCGCTCCCTGCGCTTGGTCAGGCGCGGCATCATGTCACTAGTGGGGTCCGCCGTTCCCTTGCCGAGCCAGGCGTCCAGGAGCTTCTCTGTGGCGGCGAAGACGCTGTACGATTCGCCATTGCCCAGGGCGATCACGGCCAGGCCCTCGTCCGGCACCACGGCGTGGTTGAGGATGAAGCCGGGCATACCGCCACTGTGTGTGATCACCTTGTGCCCCTCGAACTCCTCGATGAACCAGCCGAGGCCGGCGCCCTGCTCGCCCATGGGGAGGTGGCTGCTGGTGATGGTGCGGTAGCTCAGGAACGGCTTGCCATCCACCCTGCCCCCTGCCGCCCACATGGCATCCCAACGGGCCAGGTCGTTCACCGTGCTCAACACGCCGCAGGCGCCGTCGGCGCCGCGCAGGGGCTGGTACGGCATGCTCAATTGCGGGGCGCCGGGATCCTGTCCCTTCCGCACATGCGGCAGCGCCACGTCCGACATCCCGGCCAGGTCTGCGGTCTCCACGCGGCTGCGGTCCATGCCCAGAGGTCGCAGGATGCGCGTGGTGATGAACCCGTCCCAGGTCTGGCCGCTCACGGCCTCGATAAGTTGCGCGGCCGCGATGAACATCAGGTTGCTGTACCCGAAGCGGTCGCGAAAGGGAAGTGTGAGGGGCTCCTTGGCGTGGCGTTCCAGGATCTCCCGCTGCGACAGGTCCGTTCCGTACCACAGCAGGTCGCCGTCGAACGTGATCCAACCGCTGCGGTGGCAGAGGAGGTCCTTCACCAGCATGTGCTCGGTGACATAGGGGTCCGGCGTGCGGAACCACGGCAGGTGCTTCACAACGGGGTCGTCCCATGAGAGCCGCTTCTCGTCCACGAGCAGGCCCACGGCACAGGCGGTGAAAGCCTTGCTGATGCTGGCCAGGTAGAACACGCTGTTGGGCGTGACGGGCGCGTCCTTGGCGAGGTCGAGCCTGCCGAAGCCGCGGCTCCAGACCAGTCTTCCGTCCTTCACCACACCCACGGCCAGCCCGGGCTGGTCGAATGCGATGAGGGTGCGCTGCATGTAGGCGGTGAGCGCGGCGGTGTCGGGCTGGGCCTGCAGTGGGAGCAGGAGGCCGAGGGCGAGTGCAGTGGTCAGTTGGCGAATGGTGTGCATGGTGTTGGATGCGGTGGGATGGCCCTGCGGCGTCATTCCCCGGGTTCGTCGTTGTCCTCCTTCTCCTCGTCCTCCTTGCGCGCGCCTTTCAGTTCGGTGCCTGCATCGACGCCGCCCAGCACCTCCAGGTTGATGCCGTCGCTCAGCCCTGTGCGGATGTGGGTGCGCTTCCAGTCCTCGCCGTCCTTGACCTGCACGAAGGCGCTGTCGCCCTTGTCGTTGAATTCCACGATGCTCTCGGGCACGGTGAGGACGCTGTCGCGGCGGTCCAGCACGATGTCGGCGTTGGCGCTGTATCCGCTGCGCAGGTGCTGGCCCTCCTTGAGCCTCACGGCGGCGCGGATCTCGAACTGGATGGCACCGTTCTCCTCCA
>CAZUNW010000202.1:0-4277 GCA_964621425.1 uncultured Chryseobacterium sp.
TCGCTCTCGTAGGGATAGCGCGCAACGTGGATGGCTTTTACACGCTCGTACAGCAGGCGGCGCAGCGCATCGATGTTCTCCCGCCGTGCGGCACTTATAAAGATGCACTCGGCATCGTCCATGTCCGCCATCCAGGTGCGCTTGAGCTCCTCCAGCGTGAACTGGTCGCGCCGTTTCGGGGCCAGGTCATCGGGGTCGTGCGGCGCCGGCCTGTAGGCATCGATCTTGTTAAGCACCACGATCACCGGCCGGTCACCCGCACCGATCTCGTTCAATGTGTGCTTCACCGTGGCGTGCTGCTGCTCGAAGTCATGGTGGCTGATGTCCACCACATGCAGCAGCAGGTCTGCCTCGCGTGTTTCATCAAGCGTGCTCTTGAAGCTCTCGATCAACTGGTGCGGCAGCTTGCGGATGAAGCCCACCGTATCGCTGAGCAGGAAGGGCAGGTTGCCCAGTACCACCTTGCGCACCGTGGTGTCCAGTGTGGCGAAGAGCTTGTTCTCCGCGAATACCTCGCTCTTGCTCAAGAGGTTCATCAGCGTGCTCTTCCCCACGTTGGTGTAGCCCACCAGCGCCACACGCACCAGCTTGCCCCGGTTGCCGCGCTGGATGGCCTTCTGCTTGTCGATGTCGCGGAGCTGGGCCTTCAGCAGGGCGATGCGGTCGCGCACGATGCGGCGGTCCGTCTCGATCTCCTTCTCGCCGGCGCCGCCCCGCGTGCCGGTGCCCCCCCGCTGCCGCTCCAGGTGCGTCCACAGCTTGGTGAGGCGGGGCAGCATGTACTCGTACTGCGCCAGCTCCACCTGTGTCTTGGCATGCGCCGTGCGTGCGCGCCTCGCGAAGATGTCCAGGATCAGCCGCGGCCGGTCCAGCACAGGCCTGCCGAGCTCCTTTTCCAGGTTGCGCTGCTGCGCGGGGGTCAGCTCGTCGTCGAAGATCACACTGTCCGCGCCATGCGCCTCCATCCATGCCTTCACCTCGGCGAGCTTCCCGCTCCCCACATAGGTCCGCCCGTCCGGTCGGTGCAGCTTCTGCGTGAACCGTTTCACCGTGCGTATGTCCGCGGTGGTTGCCAGGAACTCAAGCTCGTCCAGGTATTCCTTCACGCGTGCGGCATCCTGTTCGTCGGTCACCAGGCCGACCAGGACCGCCGTCTCCGCCTTTGCCCGCGTGGTCTCGATCATGGCCGGGATGGCGGGGCGACGCGCAGTGCAAGCACATGGTCCACCACGGCCTCCAGCTCCGCAGCCTTCAGGGTCTCCCGGTAACCCAGCATCCGGCCCTTGCCACCCGCCACCACGGCCATCACCTCCTCGCGGGAGAGGGCCGATATGCTCAGGTCCCTGGCGCCGCTGAGGCCCAGCCGACCGTCCTTCCCGTGGCACAGGGTGCAATGCGTCTGGTAAAGGGCAGGACCGTCAGGGGGGCCATCCGCCCCAGTGGGGCCGGCTGCCTGAGCATGCGGTGCACTGCCGGCTGAACAGGCCAGCAGCACGAACGGAAGAAGCAGGACGTGGTGCTTCATAGCCACCCGAGACCACTGCCCACCTCCTTGAAGGGCCAGGGCGTGGCCCACAGCATCAATACAAGAGCGATCAGGAAGAAGATGGCGATCAGGCGTTGTTTGCGATCCTCCTGGTGTGCGCGCTTGCTCATCGCACGGCCCACCGTGACGAGGATGATGGCCACCACCATGGTGCTGATGTGCTCCATCTTCCAGAAGCGCTGGTGCGCTGGTTGCATGTGCCCGAACGCCTTGAAGCGCAGGAAGTACAGCAGGAGGCCGATGACCAGTTGCACATGGCAGAGGATAACAGCCACCACAGCGAGCATGCGCTCATAGACCAGAATGGGCTGCCTGCGCAACAGGCCGATGAGCGCCGTGATGCCCGCTGCGGCCACGAACAGCAGTACGCCATAGCGCAGCAGGCTGTGGAAGAAGTTGAGTATCCCGGTGTCCATGTGGGGTCGGATGCTGCTCAAAGGTAGCCGACGCATCGGCTCGGTGCACGCGCTGACCATCGCCTATTTTCGCCGGCGATGCGGTTCCCCGTCCTCCCTGCCGCGCTGCTTGCGGTCCTCCCCGCCGTTGCGCAGATCACCTCCCCGGTGAACGGACCCCATGACCGTAATGTGCCGGTGCACGCCTTTGTCCATGCCACCATACACCCCTCGCCGGGTGTGGCCCTGCATGATGCCACGGTGGTGATCACCGGTGACCGCATCACCGCGGTGGGCCGGGGTGTTTCCGTTCCGACGGACGCCGTGGTGCATGACCTGCACGGTGCTCACGTATGGCCTGCTCTGGTGGAGCCCTACGGCGATCTGGGCATGCCCGGGCCCGATGCGGATGCCGCCCGGAACGCAGCGCACGCAGTGCACGCGGGAGCCCGCTATTGGAACCCCGCGGTCCGCGCCACCCAGCGCGCGGCCGACCGATACGCCCCCGATCCCGAGCAGGCTGCACGCCTGCGTGCGCAAGGGGTCGGTGCCGTTTGGGTGCACCAGCCCGACGGCATCGTGCGTGGTACGGGTGCCGTGGTGCTGCCTGCGGGACGTTCCGCAATGCAGGACGTACTCGTGCCCGATGCTTCGGCACATTTCTCCTTCCAAAAGGGCTCCTCCACGGATCCTTATCCCTCCTCGCTCACCGGTGCCATCGCGCTCTTCCGCCAGGCGCTGCTCGATGCCCGCTGGTATGCGTCGGGCGGTGCCGGAGAACTCCGCGACGTGGAGCTCGAGGCCCTTGCCGCCCAGCAGCGGCTGCCGTGGGTCTTCGAAGCGCGTGACCGGGAGGACGTGCTGCGCATCGCGGCCCTCGGCCGCGAGCATGGCTTCCGTGCCATTGTGCGGGGTGCCGGTGACGAGCATGCCCGCTGGCGCGAAGTGGCCGGCACCGGCATGGACCTCATCCTGCCCGTGGTGCAGCCCGATGCCCCCGATGTGCGCGATCCGTTCGATGCGGTTGAGGTGCCGCTTGCGCGCCTCAAGCACTGGGAGCTGGCGTCCCACGGTCCGCGCATGCTCCATGAGGCCGGTGCCCGCTTCGCGTTCACACGCAAGGGGCTGAGGGAGCAGGATGACTGGTGGCCGGCCATCCGCCGCCTGGTGCGTTGCGGCCTGGACACAGCCACCGCCATCGCCGCCTGCACCACCGAACCGGCGCGTATGCTCGGCATGGAGGACCGCCTCGGCCTGATCGCCACCGGTGCGATCGCCAACCTTGTTATTTGCAGCGACCACCTGCTCGCCGAGGGTAACGTGCTGCAGGAGACCTGGGTGGCCGGCGAGCGCTTCGTGCTGGCCGATCGCACACTGGCCGATGTACGTGGCACCTTCGACCTGAACATCGATGGTCGCACCCTTCGCCTGGAGGTTTCCGGAGGCCGTTGGGCGGAACGGCGCCCGGTGCTTCGCGCCTCCGCCGCCGATACGGCCCGTGCGGCGATCGAGATGGTGCATGCCGGCCAGCGCATCACCCTGCGTTTCGACGGGAAGGTGATGGGTCGCCCCGGCGATTTGCGCCTCACTGGTACCGTGCATGCCGATGGCGCCATCTGGGACGGCCAGGCGGTGCTGCCGGGCGGTTCCTGGCTGCCTTGGAGCGCGGTGCGCCGCGCCGACAGACCCTTCGTGCCGGAAGTTGGCCCGCGCAGGTCCGCGCTCGACAGCCTGCTCGCCACCGCCCCGGGAGACGTGTGGTTCCCCTTCACCGCCTATGGGGATACGCTTGTGCCCGATACCGCCACCATGCTCTTCCGCAACGCAACGGTTTGGACGAATGGCGAGGCCGGTGTGATGCCGGACGCCGATGTGCTTGTGCACAGGGGGCGTGTGCACGCCGTGGGGAAGGCCCTCGACCTCGCCGCGCTGTTCCCGGGCAAGCAGCCGCCTGCGGTGCGCATGGTCCCCTCCAAGGGCCTGCACCTCACACCGGGCATCGTGGACGAGCATGCGCACATCGCGCTGCGGCGCGGTGTCAACGAAGGCGGGCAGGCCATCAGTGCCGAGGTCCGCATGAGCGACGTGATCGACCCGGCGGACGTGGATGTATACAGGCAGCTCGCTGGCGGGGTCACCGCGGCCCAGCTCCTCCATGGATCGGCCAATCCCATCGGGGGACAGAGCGCCGTGGTGAAGCTGCGCTGGGGCCTTCCTGCGGACGCCTACCCGGTTGCCGGTGTCCCGGGCTCCATCAAGTTCGCGCTCGGCGAGAACGTGAAGCAGAGCACGTCTGCCCACTCATCGCGTTACCCGCGCACCCGCATGGGTGTGGA
>CAZUNW010000203.1:0-1435 GCA_964621425.1 uncultured Chryseobacterium sp.
GTTTTCTTCCACGATCACGCCCTCGACCACCTCGGAGCGCGCGCCAATAAAGCAGTTGTCTTCGATGATGGTGGGGCCCGCTTGCACGGGCTCCAGTACGCCGCCGATGCCCACGCCGCCGCTCAGGTGCACGCCCTTGCCGATCTGCGCACAGCTGCCCACCGTTGCCCAGGTGTCAACCATGGTATCGCTGTCCACATAGGCGCCGATGTTGACGTAGCTTGGCATAAGGATCACGCCGGGCGCCAGGTAGCTGCCATGGCGGGCGATCGCGTGCGGCACCACCCGCACGCCCAGTTTGGCATACCGTTTCTTGAGCGGGATCTTGTCATGGAACTCCAGGGGGCCCACCTCGTAGGTGTGCATCTGCTTGATGGGGAAGTACATCAGCACGGCCTTCTTCACCCAGTCGTTCACGTTCCACTGCGTGGGGCCGTCAGCCCCTGGCGCAGGCGAAGGTTCGGCCACGCGAACCTCCCCACGGTCCAGCTTCTCCACCACGCCCTCCACCGCGTCCACCACCTCCTGGTACCGCAGCATCGTGCGGTCGGCCCAGGCCTTCTCGATCAGTTCGTGCATGCTGAGCGGTGTCCGGGCCTTGGTCCCGGTCCCTGCGCAAAGATGGTGCGTCCGCAGGGGAGCATGTGCCGCGCATGCCCGGGTTGACGAGCTTTGCCGCATGGGACGCGTGATGGCCATCGATGCCGGTGCACGGCGGACGGGTCTTGCCGTCACCGATCCCCTGCGCCTGATTGCCAGTGCGCTGGAGACGGTGGACAGCACCGGGTTGATCCCGCGCCTGCAGCAGTACCTCGCCACCGAGCAGGTGGACGGTTTCGTGGTGGGTGTGCCCCGCGGGCTGGATGGCCGCCCCACCGATGGCACCCCCGTGGCACTGGCGGTGGTGGAGGCCCTGCGCAAGGCCTTCCCCGGCTGCTGGGTGGAGGAGGTGGACGAGCGCTTCACCAGCGCACTCGCCGAGCGAACCCTTCACGCCAGTGGCAAGGGGCGCATGGCTCGGCGCGACAAAGGGCAGCTGGACCGGATCAGCGCCACCATCCTGCTGCAGGATTGGCTGTCCAGGGACCGATCCGGTCCCGGTGGCAGGTCCCACGGCTGAAGGGGTTGCGGCCGGCGGGGCCCTGCGCGGTGCTATTTTTGCCGCCTGATGATCCTCCCCATCCGCGCCTATGGCGATCCCGTGCTCAAGAAAGTGGCCCAGGACATCGCACCCGGCCACCCCGGCCTGGACCAGCTGATCGCGGACATGTACGAGACCATGTACGCCGCAAATGGCGTGGGCCTCGCGGCCCCGCAGGTGGGCCTCAGCCTCCGGCTTTTCGTGGTGGACGCATCGCCCTTCGCGGAGGATGAGCAGGGCCGGCCCGATCCGGAACAGGCTCACCTGAAGGACTTCAAGAAGGTGTTCATCAAC
>CAZUNW010000203.1:1445-3486 GCA_964621425.1 uncultured Chryseobacterium sp.
TGCAAATCACGCCCCACGATGCCGGCCTCAAAGCGGGCGAAGTGCGCCGCCAGCCGCGCATCGTGCTCCAATACCAGGATGAACGTTTCGTGGACCACGAAGAGGCCTTCGAGGGGTTCGCTGCGCGGGTGATCCAGCACGAGCATGATCACCTGGACGGCATCCTGTTCACAGACCACCTCGCCCCCCTGCGGCGGAAACTGCTGCAGGGCCGGTTGCGTGACATCACCCGGGGACGCACCGACGCCAAGTACAGGATGCGGTTCCCACCCTTGAAGACCACCCGATGAGAAGCACGCTGTTCACGACCGTCCTGGCCCTGTTCGTTGCCGCCTGCGGCGGTGCCGCCGAAGCCGACAAGAGCGCCGACCCGCGCACGCTCCCTGCGCGCGAAATGAGCGCGCGCATCCGCACCATGGAGGACACACTGTTCGCCAAGGATGTGTTCGACCGGCGTGGTGCCCAGGCGCTGCTCGATGTGTACAAGGCCTTCGCCAAGGCCTTCCCCACGGACAGCATGGCCCCGGAGTACCTGTTCCGTGCCGCGGGCATGAACAAGGGTTTGGGGCAGCCGGAGGACGCGGTTGTCCTCTACGAGCGGATCATCAAGGAACATCCGCAGTGGGCGCGCGTGGCTGACACCTACTACATGCGGGCCTTCACCATCGATGCCGACCTCAAGGAAAAAGGACGTGCGAAGGCCGCCTACGAGGAGGTGATCGCCCGGTTCCCCGACCATCGCTTCGCACGCGATTCGAAGGCGATGATCGACAACCTGAAGTACACCGACGAGGAGTTGATCGACCGCTTCCGCCGGATGAACGACAGCATCGAGGCCGCCAAGGGCAAGGCCTCCTGAACGGATTCAGGCCATCGCCTCGCGCAATACGGTATTCCAGCGGTGCGCATGCCCGCGGATGATGCCCATCGGGCGCCCGTGCAGCTTCCAGCCGAAGAAGGGTGAGTTGTCGCCCCGGCTCACGGCACCGGCGCGCTCGTGTGTCCAGACCAGGGCCGGGTCGAACAGCGTGATGTCGGCGGCCGCGCCCTCTGCGAGGTGGTGTGCGGGCATGCCCAGGGCCTTGCGCGGGCCGTGGGTGAAGCGTTCCACCAGGCGGCGCAGGGAGGTGTGTCCCTTCAGGGCGGTGTGCGCCGCGGCGAAGGCCGTCTCCAGTCCCGCCATGCCGAAGGCGGCCTGCCCGAACTCAACCCGCTTGTGCTCCACGTCCTCAGGCCGGTGGTCGCTCACGATGGTGTCCAGCGTGCCGTCCTTCACCCCTTCGCGCAGGGCCTCGATCGTGGCGGCATCGCGCAGGGGCGGCATCACTTTGCAGGTGGTGTCGAAGGCGCCAAGGCGCTCCTCGTCCAGGAGCAGGTGGTGGGCGGCCACGGAGGCGGTGAGGGCCAGGCCGCGGGCCTTGGCGGCCCGCACCAGTGCCACGCCGGCGGCCGTGCTCACGGTGGCCGCGTGCATGCGCGAGCCGGTGTAGGCCAGCAGGGCGATGTCGCGTTCCAGCCGCACCTGCTCGGCGAGGGCGGGGATGCCGCGCATGCCCAGGCGTGCGCTCAGCAGGCCCTCGTTCATCATCCCCTGCGCCGCCAGTTCATGCTCATGGGGGAAGGTGACCACCGTTCCGCCGAAGACCGTGACATACTGCAGGGCGAGCAGCAGCACCCGCGGGTTGCGCAGCGGCTCCTGGTCGTCCGTGAAGGCCACCGCTCCCGCACGGTGCATGTCGTACAGTTCGGCCAGCTGCTGGCCCTGCAGTCCCTTGGTGACCGCCCCCAGGGGCATCAGCCGCACAGGATGGTCGGCGGCCCGTCGCAGCAGGTGTTCCACGCGGCTGCTGTCATCAATGGCCGGCCGGGTGCTGGGCAGCACCGCCACGGCCGTGAAACCGCCCGCCGCAGCGGCGTCCAGCCCGTTCCGGATGCCCTCCTTGGTCTCTTCGCCGGGCTCGCGCAGGTGGGCCCGCATGTCGATCCATCCGGGAGACGCGTGCAGCCCGGTGCGGCGCACTTCAAGGGCTTCCCCCTTCGT
>CAZUNW010000203.1:3496-4211 GCA_964621425.1 uncultured Chryseobacterium sp.
CCACGCGGCCGTCCTCGACCAGGATGTCCACACCCTGCGCGTGGACGGGTCCGCCGGGATCGCGCACGTGCACCTGGCGCAGCAGCAGTCGGCTCATGGGCTTGTTCGGATCAGGAGGGTCTCGGCGGCGAGCATTAGCAGGGCCAGGGCGATGAACCAGGGCCACAGCTTCGTTCCCCCGTCGACCTCGTTCAAACTTAACACGGTTCCCGCTTGGGGGGCGTCCGCTACGCGGAAGGCGGTAAGCCCGCGTTGGGCCAGCTGCTCCCGCAGCTCCTCGGGGTCCACCAGGTCGCGCGAGGCCTCGGCGCGGTCGTTCACCAGGGCCAGCATGGCCACGGTATCCACGCCGTTGGTCACGGCATAGGGCCCCGCCGGCATGTCGTCCCCGCCGAGCATCAGGGTGAGCCCTGCTGCGCCACGGCGTGCTTCGGCCACCCAGGCCCCGCCACCGGGCCCACGAAGGGTGAACCCCGCCTCGCCCGGCGGTTCCACGCCCGGCAGCGGTACCTGCCGCTCGGTGCCGAGCACCTGGTACAGCGCACCCGAGCCGCGGCTGGTCTCGGCCATGCGCAGCATGGTGGTGACGAACAGGGCGTGGCGGATCAGCCCTCCGGCGGCGTCGCAAAGCGGGGAGGCGCCCACCAGCACACGGCCATCACCAGCGGTGGCCAGGGCCAGGAACGGCTGCCCGTCCACCGTGCGCATCAGGGTG
>CAZUNW010000204.1:0-3752 GCA_964621425.1 uncultured Chryseobacterium sp.
TGGGCTCAAACTGTTCCCGGCCGAAATGATCAGCCCCGGCGTGGGCAAGGCCCTCAAGAACATCGACATACCGGATGATGCGTTCAAGGGCATCGAGGCCATCATCCGCAGCATGACGCTTGACGAGCGCCGCAACCCGGCCATCCTGAACGGAAGCCGCCGCCAGCGCATCGCACGGGGCAGCGGGCGCACCATCGAGGAGGTCAACAAGCTGATGAAGCAGTTCGAGGAGATGCGCAAAATGATGCGCATGATGGGTGACAAGACCAAGATGCAGAACATGATGCGCCAGATGCAGCAGATGCAGCAGATGCGCAGGTAGTGGGTGTGTCCGCCGGATCCCGGACCTCAAACCGTTGCAGCGCAGCCCATCCAGTGGGTTCGCCGCTGTTTCGTACCCTTGTGGCATGTCAGCCGTGGCCAACCACCAACTGCTCGATGGCAGGCTTTGCAGCGAGGCCGTGCGCGCGAATATCACAGAGCTGGCTTCCGCAGTGGTCGCCCGCCGCGGGCGGCCACCCCATCTGGCCGCCGTGCTGGTGGGAGAGGATGGTGCCAGCCGCACCTACGTGGAGAGCAAGGTGAAGGCCTGCGGGGAGGTGGGCTTCCGGAGCACACTGATCACGCTGCCGTCCACCATCTCCGAGGCCGACCTGCTCCAGCGCGTGGCGCAGCTCAATGCGGATGCGGACCTCGATGGGTTCATCGTCCAGCTGCCCCTGCCGGCCCACATCGATGCGGACCGGGTTACCCTGGCCATCGACCCGGCCAAGGATGTGGACGGGTTCCACCCCGAGAACCTGGGTCGCATGGTGCTCGGGCAGCCGGGTTTCCTGCCCGCCACACCCAGCGGCATCGTGGAACTGTTGCGCCATTACCGCATCGAGACCAGTGGCCGCCATTGCGTGGTCGTGGGCCGCAGCCACATCGTGGGCACACCCATGAGCATCCTGATGAGCCGGAACAGCGATCCGGGCAACTGCACGGTGACACTGGCCCACAGCCGCACCCGCGACCTGGCCGCCATCACCCGCCAGGCCGACATCCTCATCGTGGCCATCGGCAAGCCGGAGTTCATCACGGCGGACATGGTGAAGGACGGTGCGGTGGTCGTGGACGTTGGCATCCATCGCCTGCCCGATGCCTCCCGCAAGAGTGGCTTCCGGCTTGTTGGCGATGTCCGCTTCGGGGATGTGGCCCCCAAGTGCGCGTGGATCGCACCCGTACCGGGCGGCGTGGGGCCCATGACCATCACCAGCCTGCTGCTGAACACCGTGAAGGCCTGCGGCTGAGGAGTCCCTCGGGGTCCTTTAGCGCCGCAGCGTACCCCGCATGGCGGCCATCTTCAACGCGGCCACAGCCCCGTCCACACCCTTGTTGCCATGCTGCCCCCCACTGCGGGCACGCGCCTGGTGCAGGTCGTTGTCGGTGAGCACGCAGAAGATCACGGGCACCCCCAGGCGGAGGTTCACGTCCATGATCCCCTGCGCGGTGGACTGGCACACGTATTCGAAGTGCGGCGTCTCGCCCCGGATGATGCTGCCGATGGCGATCACGCCGTCCGGGGCCAGGCCCTCGACGGCCAGTTGCGCCCCAAGCGCAAGCTCGTAGCTGCCGGGCACCCACTGCTCGATCACATCGTCCGGGGCCACGCCATGGGCCTCCAGCGTTGCACGGGCGCCTGCACGGAGCGCGTCAGTGATCTCCCGGTTCCATTCGCTCACGACGAGCACGAAACGACGGCCGGCGCCCGAAGGGACGCCGGCAGGGTCGTAGGTGCTCAGGTGGTGCTGGGCGGTCGCCATGGCCCGGATCAGCCCGCCATCGCCTCGGCCCGGGCGGCATACTTCTTGGCCGTGGTGACGTCCGGCGAGGACGGGAAATCGGTCGCCACGCGGCGGAACACCTTGGCGGCGCTCTTCCAATCGCCCTCCTGCTGGTAGATCACGCCCGCCTTCATCAGGAACATGGGCGTGGTGAACTCGTTTGTGGTCATGGAGGCCGCCTTCTCGAACTGCTTCACGGCTTCCTGCGCGCGGCCCAACTCCACGTAGGCATCGCCGATGCCGCCTGCGGCCATGGCCTGCAGCACCTCATCATCGAGGTCAGCCTCCTCGTAAAAGCCCACCGCGCTCTCGTACTCGCCTTTCTGCATGTAGCAAGTACCCAGGTAGAAGTTGGCGAGCTCGCCGGCCGGGGTTCCCCCGTACTCATCGGCGATGTATTGGAAGCCGAAGTAGTTGCCGTCCCCATTGATGGCCTTGTCCAACGAGTCGATCTCGAAGTAGTACTGCGCCTTCCAGATGAGGTCGTTGGCCTCCTTGGCGCGGGGCTCCGCATACAACTTGCGGTAGCCCAGCAGCCCGCCCACCAACACCAGCAGCCCGGCCACGCCCATGGTGACGAACTTCTTGTTCTTCTCCAGGAAGAGCTCGGCGCGCGAGTAGGCCTGGCCCAGGTCGATGTCGGCTTGTTCCTGTTCCGGTTTCTGGATGTTGGTGGCCATGGTGGTCGGTTGTCGGGAAAAAGGCGGCGCGAAGATAAGGGTCCCGGCCGGATCCGGGGGGAAGCCTCCTCCGGCCGCTCCCCGAGGGGCTATCTTTGGGCTCAGCCATGAACGTCCGGTTCCGCCGCCTGGCCCTCTTCCAATTCCGCAACCACCAGGAGGTGGATCTGCAGCTGGGGCCGGAGATCAACTGCTTCGTAGGGCCCAACGGCACCGGCAAGACCAACCTGCTCGACGCGGTTCATTATCTGGCCCTGTGCAAGGGGTACTTCGATCCGCTGGACCAGCACGCGGTGCGGCACGGAGAGGAACAGTTCCTGGTGAAAGGGGTACTGGACGAGGCGGGTGGCGATGTGGAACTGGCCTGTTCCGTCCGCAAGGGCCACCGCAAGGTCTTCCAGCGTGACAGGAAGGAGTACGAGCGGCTCAGCGACCACATCGGGCGCTGGCCGGCGGTGATGATCACCCCCTATGATGGCCAGCTGATCCTGGATGGCAGCGAGGTGCGGCGCCGGTTCATCGACGGGCTGATCGCCCAGTTCGACCGAACGTACCTGGACGCGCTGATGCGCTACAACCGTGCCCTTCAGCACCGGAACACCCTCCTGAAACGGTTCGCGGAGCAGGGCGGCGGGTCCCTCGCCGCCCTGGAGCCATGGGACGAGCAGTTGGCCGCCCACGCCACCACGGTGCATGGCGGCCGCCGCGCCTTCCTTGCTGAATTAGCCCCGTTGGTGCTCGAACACTACCGGGGCATCAGCTCCGGTCCGGAGGAGGTGGGCCTGGAATACCGATCGGCGCTGGATGAGCTGCCCATGGCCGCGCTGCTCAGGGGCAACTGGGACCGCGACCGCAGCGCCCAGTACACCACCGCCGGCGTGCACAAGGATGACCTGGTCTTCCTGCTTGACGGGCAACCCCTGAAGCGTTTCGGATCCCAAGGGCAGCAAAAGACCTTCCTGATCGCGCTGAAGCTCGCCCAATTCGACCTCACCGCGGCGCGGACCGGCCGGAAGCCCGTGCTGATGCTCGATGACATCTTCGACAAGATCGACCCCCAGCGGATGCGCCATCTCCTGCGCCTGTTGGGCGGAGGTCGCTTCGGCCAGGTCCTGGTCACCGACACGGATGCAGGCCGCCTTCAGCAGGCCCTGAACGGCCTGCCCCACGATGTACGTTTCTTCCACCTCGACCATGCGCAAGCCATCCGGCTAGAAGCCTTGGGGGCCCACTTGTGAACTGAACT
>CAZUNW010000204.1:3785-4201 GCA_964621425.1 uncultured Chryseobacterium sp.
GATCGCCCGGCACACGGTGGGCATCACCCTGAAACGGGGGCACATGCACGTGCGTGTGGACAACGCTCCCCTCCGGCACGAGCTGGGCTTCATGAAGGAGCGATTGATCGAACTGCTCAACGAACGGAGCGGCAGGGCGGTGGTGCGCTCCGTCAGCATCGGCTAGGCCGAGGCTCAGTGCTGCTCGCGGCTGCTGAAGAAGAAGTGGCCCTCGATCAGCGCATTCGCATCGCTGTCGCTGCCGTGCACCGCGTTCTTGGCCTTGCTCTCAGCGAACCGCTTGCGGATCGTGCCCTCCTCCGCGTTGGCGGGGTCGGTGGCGCCGATCAACTTGCGGAACGCTTCCACCGCGTTGTCCTTCTCCAGGATGGCCGCGAAGATCGGGCCGCTGGCCATGTAGTCCACCAGCTCGCCAT
>CAZUNW010000205.1:0-1407 GCA_964621425.1 uncultured Chryseobacterium sp.
CCTGGTACCTGGAACGCATCGCGTCCATCCGCAGGCACATGCCCGACTGCGCCATCAGCACCGACCTAATCAGCGGCTTCTGCGGCGAGACCGAGGAGGAACACCAGGACACCCTGGGCCTGATGGAGGCCGTGCGCTACGACATGGCCTACATGTTCAAGTACAGCGAGCGCCCGAAGACCCTGGCGGCACGCAAGTACGCGGACGACGTGCCCGACGAGGTGAAGGGGCGCCGCCTGCAGGAGGTGATCGCCCTCCAGATGAAGCACGCCGGCGAGCGCAACCAGCGGCACGTTGGCCAGGTGCAGGAGGTGCTGGTGGAGGGCGTGAGCAGGCGCAGCGACCTGCACATGTTCGGGCGCAACAGCCAGAACGCCGTGGTGATCATGGAGCGGGAGCAGGAAGGCCTGGTGCTCCAGCCGGGCGACCTGGTGATGGTGCGCATCCACAGCGGCACCAGCGGCTCGCTCCAAGGCGAGGTGGTGGAGCTGCGCGCAAGGCGGGACCCGGCAGTGCAGGAGGTGCACGCGGAACGTTGACATGCGGACGACATGAACGTGCAACCCATCAAGCAGCGCTTCGGCATCATCGGCGGGCCGCCGATGCTCGACCGTGCCATCGAGATCGCCGCGCAGGTGGCCCCCACCGACCTCACCGTGCTCATCACCGGCGAGAGCGGATCGGGCAAGGAGGTGATGCCCCAGATCGTCCACCAGCTCAGTGCCCGCAAGCACGGCCCGTATATCGCTGTGAACTGCGGCGCCATCCCCGAAGGCACGATCGACAGCGAGCTCTTTGGGCACGAGAAGGGCAGCTTCACGGGGGCCCACGAGGCGCGCAAGGGATACTTCGAGGTAGCCGACAAGGGCACCATCTTCCTGGACGAGGTGGGCGAGCTGCCGCTGAGCACGCAGGTGCGCCTGCTGCGCGTGCTGGAGACGGGCGAGTTCATCCGCGTCGGCAGCAGCAAGGCGCAGCGCACCAACGTGCGCGTGGTGGCGGCCACCAACGTGAACATGCTGCAGGCCGTGGCCCGTGGCTCCTTCCGTGAGGACCTGTACTACCGCCTGAACACGGTGCCCATCATCGTTCCGCCCCTGCGCGACCGGCCGGAGGACATCCACCTGCTGTTCCGCAAGTTCGCCAGCGACGCCGCAGAGCGTTACCGGATGCCGGCCATAACGCTGGAGCCTGATGCGCAGAAGCTGCTCACCGCCCACCGTTGGCCGGGCAACGTCCGCCAGCTCCGCAACATCGTGGACCAGCTGAGCGTGATCGAGCAGACGCGCTCCATCGCCGCCGCCACGCTGCGGCAATACCTGCCCGAGGAGAGCACCGCCCTGGTGCCGGCGGGATCGGCCCGCGGCGCCGGCCAGTGTCCTCGATCCGGCCCGTGGCACCGGCCCG
>CAZUNW010000205.1:1417-4198 GCA_964621425.1 uncultured Chryseobacterium sp.
CGCCGGCCTGGACAGCGTGAGCGAACGGGAGCTGATCTACAAGTTCCTGTTCGACATGAAGAACGACCTCACCGTGCTCAAGGAACAGGTGACCGCCCTCATGCACGGCCAGCCGATGCCCCCCGTGGCGCCGCCGGCCTACCGCGAGGAGATCGTACTGCCCATGCAGGGAACCCCCTCCGGCACGGTGAGCATCCAATTGCCGCCAAGGCCAGGTGAGACGCACCACGACATCGAGCACACGGAGGTGGAGGAGTCCCTGAGCCTCGAGGAGAAGGAGAAGGAGCTGATCCGCAAGGCGCTCGCCAAGCACCGCAACCGCAGGAAGGCAGCGGCGCAGGAGCTTGGCATCAGCGAGCGCACGCTGTACCGCAAGATCAAGGAATACGGGCTGCAATGATGGGCGTGCGCACCCGGATGACCGCCAAGGCCGCGCTGCTGTTCCTGCTGCTCATGCAGGCCGGCTGCTCGGTGAACTACTCCTTCACCGGGGCCGACATCCCCGCCGGTGCGTCCACCTACGACGTGGCCGTGTTCGACGCACGCGCGCCGCTGAGCACCCCCCGCACCGCACAGGTGCTTACAGAGACCCTGCGCGACCTGCTGCAGGCGCAGACGCCCTTGAAGCTGGTGCGCAGCGGCGGCGACCTGCGCTACGAGGGCGCCATAACCGGCTACGATGTCCAGCCCGTGTCCATCCAGGCGAATGAGACCGCCGCCCTGAACCGCCTCACCATGACAGTGAGCGTGACCTACACCAACGCCATCGACGCCACGCGCAGCAGCACCTTTACCGTGAGCCGCTTCGCCGATTACGCCAGCGGCACCGACCTCGTGACGGTGGAGGAATCCCTCGTGCGCACGATCTGCGACCAGCTGGTGCAGGATATCTTCGACCGTACGCTCGGCAATTGGTGAGCCCATGGACCGCGACCGCCTGAACCAGCTCCTGCAGCAGCCCACGTCCGTGGGAGCGGGCGATGTGGCAGGCCTGCGCGAGCTCGCCGGGCGCTACCCCTGGTTCAGCGGCGCACAATTGCTGCTGGCCGTGGGCGAGGCCGCCGCCGGTGACATCCTGTTCGACGAGCACCTGCGCACCGCCGCGGTGCACCTGCCCAGCCGGGCCCGGGTGCATGACCTGGTGCATGCCCACGAAGCCCCGGCACCCCGCCAGCGCGCAACCCCAGTGGACGCGGGTCCCCTGCCGGTTCCAGTGGCGCCGGAAATGCCCAATCCGGAACAGGAACAGCGGATCGTGGTGGAGCAGGAACCCACGGCGACGGCGACTCCGGAACTGCCCTCCCCCCCTGCCGTACCGTCCTTGCCCGTGGAGGAGGTGGCCGGTGCGGATGGACCGCAGGACGACCTGGACGTGCAGATGCGCAGTGCGGCGCTCGCCAGCCTGTTCGACCTGGAGCTGGAGGCCGCTGAGCCGGCGCCAAGAGCGGTGGAGAACCCGGCAGGGTCGGCCTCCGCGGTGATGCCGATCCCGGACGCACCGGCTGATCGCCCGGCGCGGATGCGCTTCACCGCGTGGTTGGAGGTGGCCCCGGTGGTGCCCGCCAGGCCGGTTCCCCCGCCAGCGCCCAAGGCACACGCGTCGCCCCCTGCGAAGGAGGCTGCCGGCCATGGGGCGATGGATGCCTCGGCACTCATCGACCGGTTCATCCAGGGCCAGTCACCGCCCCCAGCGCGCAAGGCCGAGTTCTTCACGCCCCAAGCGGCGGCCAAGCGCAGTCTGGAGGAGCATGCTGAACTGGTGACCGAGACCCTCGCACGGATCTACGAGCAACAGGGTGACCTTGCCCGGGCGGCCGCGGCCTACCGTCGGCTGGCCGACCGCCATCCCAAGCGGCGTGAGGAGTTCCTCCGTAGGGCCGGTTCCGCCGCGGCCAAGGCCAAGGGATGAGCGCCGGATCGTGAAGATCCGCTTACTTTGCGCCCCCGCTTCAAGGGCGGGACAACCAACGCACCCCTGTCATGGTCGTCGTCTCCATCCTCATCCTCATCGTAGCCGCCCTGCTCGCACTCGTGGTACTGGCCCAGAACCCCAAGGGCGGAGGCCTCGCCGCTGGTTTCACCGGGGCCCAGCAGATCGGCGGTGTGCAACGCACGGCCGACTTCCTGGAGAAGAGCACGTGGACCCTGGCCGGTGCACTGATGGTGCTTTGCCTGGTGAGCGCGGCGGTCCAGAGCGGCGAGACGGCCGCCATGGACGAACTGGACGCCCCCAGCGAGCAGGTGACCTCCGGTGAGGTGGCCCCCGAGAACGTGGCCCCCGCCGCGGAAGAGGCCCCTGCGCAGGAGCCCGCTCCGGCCACGCCCTGAACGTCAGGCTGACAGCCGCCCTGACAGGCGTACCCCATCCAGCGCGCCACGGGTGGCAAGATCGTCAGTTGCCTGTCAGCCCCGATGCGCTTGGCACGCGGGTTGACATGTGGGCGCCGCAAACCAACCGATCGAACCAAGACCCCCATGGCTACGAAAGTGAAGCCCCTGGCGGACCGCGTGCTCGTGGAAGCCGCTCCCGCCGAAGAGACCACCAAGGGTGGCATCATCATCCCAGACACGGCGAAGGAAAAGCCCCAGCGCGGCAAGGTGATCGCCGTGGGCGCCGGACGCGTTTCCGATGATGGCAAGGTCACCCCCCTTTCCGTGAAGGCGGGCGACGAGATCCTTTACGGCAAGTACAGCGGTACGGAGCTGTCCTATGACGGCAAGGACTACCTGATCATGCGCGAGAGCGACATCTACGCCGTGCTGAACTAAGCCAGGCCCGAC
>CAZUNW010000206.1:0-4164 GCA_964621425.1 uncultured Chryseobacterium sp.
CCGAGAAGCCGATCGTGGGCCTACTGCAGGGCCATGGTGAGCCCTCCGTGAACGCCCTGCCGCAGGTGGTCCAAGGGCTCAGTGTGCTCTACGGTGTGGAGGCCATGGCCATCTACGACACGATGCCCATCCACGGGCGCTTCCGCACCATCGCCATCATCGACCCGAAGGACACGATCAGCCCCATGGCGCTGCAGCGCCTGGAGGAGTTCATGGCACTTGGGGGCGGTGTGGTGGTGGCCTTCAGCGATACCGAGAACGACCTGCAGCGCTCACCGCTCCTGCAGGATCGGAGCACGGGCCTATCCCCTTGGCTGGAGCGCTTCGGCATACGGACCTCATCCGACCTCGTTACCGATGCCCAATGCGGCCAGGTCCAGGTGATGCAGCAGCGCGGCTTCTTCAACATGCAGACGGCCATGGCGTTCCCCTATTTCCCGCTGGTCACGCGCTTTGGCGACCACCCGGTATCAGCCGGCATGGAGGCGGTGCTGCTGCAGTTCGCCAGAGCGTTCTCCGTCGCAGACGACAGCACATTCCGCCGCTCCCCCCTGCTCACCACCAGCGACCACAGTGGGTCCGTCGCACTGCCCCACGAGGTGGATCTGCAGAAGCAGTGGACCGATGCCGACCTGGCAGCGGAACCGCGCACCCTGGCCTACGCCATTGAGGGCCCCTTCGGCAATGGCACGGGCTCCCGCATGGTGGTCATCGGCAGCGGCAGCTTCGCCACAGGTGCCGAGGGCGCGCAGATCAATCCCGACAACGTGAACCTGCTGGTGAACGCGGTGGATTGGGCCAGCGACCAGACGGGCCTGATCGAGCTGCGCGGCAAGGGCGTGAACTACAGGCCCCTCAAGGAGCTCGGTGACGGGACCCGCGCCACCTTGAAATGGGTCAACCTGCTGCTCCCCCTTCTGCTCGTCGTCGCCTATGGCATGATCCGCATGCAGTGGCGCCGCAGGCAGCGCAAAGCGCGCACCGTGCCCGGTCATGTGGAGTAATCAAAGCACCCGTATCCTGCTGCTGGTGGCCGTTGTTCTGGCGGCACTCTTCGCTGTTTCCACGTTCTGGGGGCCGAGGTCCAAGGACCGCAGCTTCCGCGAGGTGGTGATGACCATGGACACGGCTTCGGTGACCGGTTTCTCCCTCTTCACCACGGGCGAAGGGGGCAAGGAACTGCGGTTCGAACGGAGCCCCACGGGGTGGAGCGTGGGCCGTGACAGCCTCATCCGCATGGCCGATCCGGAAAGGGTTCGCGAGTTCCTAGGCGGTCATGTATACATGCGCAGCAAGCGGCTCACCGGGTTGATCGACCTTGTTCGCGAGCGCTATGACCTGAGCGACAGCCTGCGAGAAACGGCCGTGTTCCGCATGGTGGACGGACAGGAGCGGACCGTGCACTATGGTCGAAGCACAGTCGCGTCAGGCAACGCGGGCATGTGGGCCGCCATCAACCTGCCCGGTGAGGATGAGGTGTTCGCCGTTGAGGGCACGATGAGCATGCTGGCGGAACAGCCGCTCGATGAATGGCGGCCCAAGTGGCTTGTACAAGGCGATCCGGCTCACGTGCAGCGGCTTCGGTTCAGTTATTCCATGGACACCGCCTTCGTGGTGGAGCGGGTGGGAAGCACTTGGATGGTGGGCACGGACACGGCGGACATGAGCAAGGTGGACGGCTACATCACGCCGCTTGTGCGCGCCAGGGCGCAGTCCTTCGCCGACACAGTGAACATCGCCGGGTTGTCGCCAGACTACAGCCTGGAGGTCACCTTCGACGACGGGCGTTCACCCATCACGGTCAACGTATTCACGGGCTACTCGGCCCTGGTGGCCACGACCACGCTGAACCCTGGCGCGAAACTGCGTTTCGACCCCATGCGGGAGCTCACGCGGATGTTCAAGACGCGGGGGCACTTCCTGCCCTGAGGCGCCATGAACGGCGCCTTGTTCATCGCCGGCCCCGATGGGCCGATGTTCGATGAGGAACGGCCACGCATCTTTGTTGCAACACCCCTTGCCGGCACTGCATGCGCAGGCTTCGCATCCTCCCCCAGCCCGATGACCACACCTGCGGTCCCACGGCCCTGCAGGCTGTCTACGCCCACCTGGGCCACGAGCTGCCGCTGGACCAGGTGATCCGCGAGGTGGATGCATTGGAGGACGGGGGCACACTTGCGGTGTTCCTGGGGCTGCACGCCCTCAAACAGGGCTTCCATGCGCGCATCCACAGCTACAACCTTCGCGTGTTCGACCCCTCCTGGGAGGGACTTCCAGGCGAGATGCTGCGCAAGAAGCTGGTCGCACAGACCCGGTTCAAGGACGGCAAGAAACTGCGCGAGGCCTGTCTCGCGTATGCGCGCTTCCTGAAATTGGGCGGTGAGGTGCGGTTCGACGACCCCACGCCCGACCTGCTGCGCGGGTACCTGGACAACGACCTGCCCATCCTTACGGGTCTCAGCGCGACCTACCTGTACCGGAGCAAGCGGGAGTTCACGGGTGCCTCCGGGCAGAGCGTGTTCGATGACCTGCGCGGCAAGCCCATGGGGCATTTCGTGGTGCTCACGTCCATGGAGGGTAAGACGGTGTTCGTGGCGGACCCCTACCAGGACAACCCCTACAGCCGTGAACGCCACTACCCGGTGCACGTGGGACGCCTCATCAACTCCATCATGCTCGGCATCGTCACCTACGACGCCAACATGCTCATCCTGTCACGTTCCCCACTGCCGGCGCCGGTGGTGAAGGACCGATCCACCAGGCGCGCCGACACGGACCAGACCCCATGAGGAAGATCATCGTGGTGCGCGAGCCGCGCGAGTTCCACCTTGGCATCACAGGCGTGGAGGTCGTTTCCAGCAAGGACTACCTGACCGACCCAGCATACGCGACGCTCCGCAATGTGCGCATCTTCAACCTAGCACGCAGCTACAGTTACCAAAGCCGCGGCTACTATGTGAGCCTGTTGGCCGAGGCCCGGGGCCACAAGGTGATCCCCGACGCGAAGAGCATCCTGGACCTCCGCTCACCCCGCCTCGTGAAAGTACTGGGGCGCGACCTGCAGGGGCTGATCCAGCAGCAACTGGCAGAGAAGAACAAGGAACAGTTCGACCTCAGCATCTACTTCGGCCGCAACGTGAACCGCAAGTACGACCGCCTGGCCCACGAGTTGTACAAAGTCTTCCGTTCACCCCTGCTCCGCGCACGTTTCCAGCGCAGCAACGGGGAATGGGAGCTGCGCGCGGTCCGCCCCATCCCCTATAACGACATCCCCGAGGACCACCTGCCCTTCGTAAGGCGGTTCGCTCGCGAGTACTTCGCCAAGAAGCGGTACGACCGGGCGCGCGAGGACCACAGCAGTTACGACCTGGCCATCCTGGTGAACCCGGAGGACAAGGCTGCCCCGAGCAACAAGCGTGCGGTGGTGAAGTTCAGGCAGGCTGCCGAGCGTCTGGGCTTCAAGGTGGACATCCTGGGCCCGAACGACATCGACCGCGTGGGTGAGTACGACGCGCTGTTCATCCGCGAGAACACGCATGTGGAGCACCACACCTACCGCTTCGCACGCAAGGCGCAGAAGGAGGGGCTGGCGGTGATGGACGCCCCGGACGCCATCCTCAAGTGCAACAACAAGGTCTTCCTGGCGGAGGTGATGGAGGCGCACGCCGTGCCCACGCCCCGCACCATGATCGTGCACAGCGAGAACCGCGGCGATGTGATGGAACGCTTCGGACTACCCGTGGTGCTCAAGCTGCCCGACAGCACTTTCAGCATGGGCGTCACCAAGGCCCGTACCGCGGAGGAGCTCGACCAGAAACTGGATGAACTGCTTGCGGCCAGCGACCTGGTTATCGCCCAGGAATACATGCCAAGCGACTTCGACTGGCGGGTGGGGGTACTGGACGGGAGGCCCCTCTATGCCTGCAAATACTTCATGGCACGCGGACACTGGCAGATCTACAACTGGAACAGCGGGACGAAGAAGGACCAGACCGGCGACTTCGCCACGATGCCCGTGGACAAGGCGCCCAAGGCAATTGTGGACGCAGCGGTGCATGCCGTGCTCGCCATCGTGGGGAACAAAGGCCTATTCGGCGTGGATGTGAAGGAGCGCGAAGGCCGCCCCTACGTGATCGAGGTGAACGAGTGCCCCAACATCGACCA
>CAZUNW010000207.1:0-2423 GCA_964621425.1 uncultured Chryseobacterium sp.
CACAAGCGAGGCGATAACGATGCCGATGAGGCCGATCATCAGGATGTTGCCCAGCTTGGTGAGGTCGGTGCGCGTGGTGTAGCCGGCCACCGCCATCACGCAGAAGACCGCGGCGGACAGGAAGAACACGTTGATGATGGCCGACATCGCGTAGATCAGGAAGATGTAGCTCAGGCTGATCCCCATGATGGTGCTGAAGGCCAGGAAGGTGAGCAACAGGGCCGTGCTGCTCATGCGCTGCACAAGTCCGCCCATCAACAGCACCAGCCCTATCGGGGCCAGCATAACCACCCAGCCCAGGATGGTCTGGCTTCCCGTGGCCGGGTCGATCAGGTACAGCAGCATGGCGGGGTCCGTGCCGAACCACCACGCCATCACACCGCTGATGACCAGGGCGAGGGCCATGTAGCTGAAGACGTTGGACAGGAATGTGCGCACGCTGGCGGCGGCCGTGGTGCCGATGAGGGTGGGTCCGTGGGTGCTTCCGGTGTGTTCCATGGTTCAGTGGAGCTTGGCGCTGGTGAGCTTGATGAACTCCTCGCGGGTGCGATGGTCCGTCAAAAATATGCCCGTGAACGCGGATGTTGTGGTCACGGAGTTCTGCTTCTGGATCCCCCGCATCTGCATGCACAGGTGGGCGCACTCGAGCACCACGGCCACGCCCAGCGGGCGCAGGGTTTCCTGCACGCAGTCGCGGATCTGGTCAGTGAGGCGCTCCTGTACCTGCAGGCGGCGGGCGAAGGCGTCCACCACCCGCGGGATCTTGCTGAGCCCGGTGATGCGGCCATCCGGGATGTAGGCCACGTGGGCCTTGCCGAAGAAGGGCAGCATGTGGTGCTCGCACATGCTGTACACCTCGATGTCCTTCACCAGCACCATCTGGCTGTAGGATTCGGTGAACATGGCGCTGCGCAGGATGCCCGCCGGGTCCAGGTCATAGCCGTGCGTGAGGTACTGCAGCGCCTTGGCAACCCGCTCTGGGGTCTTCTTGAGCCCTTCGCGGCGGGGGTCCTCGCCGATGGCCTTAAGAATGTCGCCGTAGTGCCCGCTGATGCGCCGGATGCCCTGCTCATCGTAGAGGTCGATGCGTTCGTAGCCCTCGCCCAAGGGCTCATGCTCCCCATCGGTGGCGGTGCTGCGCTTGCGCTTCGCGGCCTTGGGTGCTGCCTTACGCGCCATGGTATTCCACGTGGTTGTTCTCCGTCTCCTGGACCTTTACGCAGTGCAGTGTGGCACCCGCATCGCGGATCGGTGCCTCCAGCTGCTCCCAGATGGCGATGGCCAGGTTCTCGGTGCTGCTGTAGCGCCCCTTCATGAAGTCCACGTCCACGTCCAGGTTGCGGTGGTCCACATGCTGTATCACGCGTTCCTTGATGATGCTGCCCAGCGTGCTCAGGTCGATCACGAAGCTGGTCTCGGGGTCGGGACTGCCCTTCACGGTCACCCACAGCTCGTAGTTGTGGCCGTGCCCGTTGGGATTGGCGCATTTGCCGAAGACCTCCAGGTTGCGTTCGAGGCTCCAGTCCGGACGGGCAAGGCGGTGTGAGGCGCTGAAGCGCTCCCGGCGGGTGATGTGGACGATGGGCATGCGGGGAATGCTGGTGGTGCCTTGGCTGGCGGCACGCCGCAAAGGTACGGAGCCCGCCGCGCGCGGCAGGCGTTACCTTTCGGCCGCGGTCCGGGCCAACAGGCCGGGCCGCCATGGCATGATCGTGGTGACCGGTGCGGCGGGTTTCATCGGCAGCGCCCTTGTGGGTGACCTGCTCCTCGCGGGCTGGCAGGATATCGTGGCGGTGGATGATTTCAGCCGGGCCGACAAGGCGCCCAACCTGGCGGGCAAGGCCCTCACGGCGCGTGTGGACCGCGATGCCTTCTTCGGCTGGCTGGAGGAGCACCACCGCTCTGTGCAGTTCATTTTCCACCTGGGCGCCCGTACGGACACCACCGAGCTCGACCGCGCCCTTCTGGACCGCCTCAACCTGCACTACAGCCAGCGCATGTGGGAGGCCTGCGTCCGTCACGGCATCCCGCTGGTCTACGCCAGTTCCGCAGCCACTTACGGCGACGGTGCCCTCGGGTACGATGACGTGGACGACACCCTCCCCACGCGCCTGCGCCCCCTGAACCCTTACGGCGAGAGCAAGAACGACTTCGACATCTGGGCCCTGGCCCGGGAGCGGAGACCCTACTTCTGGGCCGGGCTCAAGTTCTTCAACGTTTACGGGCCCAACGAGTACCACAAGGGCCGCATGGCCAGCGTGGTGTTCCACGCCTACAACCAGATCACCGCCGGCGGCGGCATGAGGCTCTTCCGCAGCCATCGGCCGGACTATACGGATGGCGGGCAGCTCCGGGACTTCGTGTACGTGAAGGACGTCTGCGCCGTGTGCCGGTTCCTGATGGAGGACCGCCGGCACAGCGGG
>CAZUNW010000207.1:2433-4155 GCA_964621425.1 uncultured Chryseobacterium sp.
TACAACCTGGGCAGCGGCCGCGCCCGGACCTTCCTGGATCTGGCGCGCGCCACCTTCCGCGCCATGGGCCGCCATGAACGCATCGAGTTCATCGACACCCCGGCCGACATCCGCGACCGCTACCAGTATTTCACGGAGGCACGCATGGACAAGCTCGCAAGGGCCGGCTTCACCCGGCCCTTCACCTCCCTGGAGGATGGTGTCACCGACTACGTGCGGAACCACCTGGCCACGGGAGCCCACCTCTGAGGGCGCGGGTCAGGCGTGCTCCCGCCCGTCCAGCCGGGCGGCGAGGGCCACCAGTGCATGGCGTACCTTAACCAGCCTTTCGCGCACTTCGCTGCGCGGATCCTGCCTTTCGGCGGTATCGCGCATCCGCTCCTTGGCCCCGTTGAGGGTGAATCCCTGCTCCTTCACCAGGTGGTGGATGCGCCGGAGCTGGTCGATGTCCCTCTGGGTGTAAAGGCGGTCCCCCTTGCCGTTGCGACGGGGGCGCAGTGTGCCGAACTCCTTCTCCCAGTAACGGATCAGCGAGGTGTTCACCGCCAGTTCCGCAGCCACCTCCCCGATGGTCCAGTACAGCTTGCCGATCGTCCGTTCCTTGTAGGGCATGGTCATCAGTCCAGCGATTGCCCGGCATTGCGCGATAGCTCGAGCACACGGGCATATTCCTCGGGCGTAAGGTCGTTGAAGAAGTAGTTGGCCGGATCCACCGGGTCGCCGCCCTTGTGCACCTCGTAGTGCAGGTGGGGACCGGAGCTCAGGCCCGTGTTCCCCACCAGGCCGATCAGGTCGCCGCGCTTCACAGCCTGGCCTGTGCGCACCTTCAGCGCGCTCAGGTGACCGTAGAGCGTCTTGTAGCCGAAACCGTGGTCGATCACCACGTGGATGCCATAACCGTTGGTGCCGTAATCGGCGTACTCCACCCGCCCATCGCCCGATGCATACACGTCGGTCCCCACCGGGGCGGTGAAGTCCATGCCCGCGTGGAACTTGCGGATCTTGTGGATGGGGTGCAGGCGCTCGCCGAAGCCACTGCTTATGCGGGTGAGGTCCTGGTTGCTCACCGGTTGCACCGAGGGGATGCTGGCGAGCAGTTCCTGCTTGCGCAACGCCAGCTCGGCCACCTCGTCCAAGCTCCCGCTCTGCACGATCAACTGGCGGGCCAGGGCGTCCAGGCGCTTGCGGGTGCCTATCACCACGTCGCTGGCGGCGTAACCGGCCAGGTCGCGGTAGCGGTTGGCTCCGCCGCCGCCGGCACGGCGCATGCTCTCAGGCAGCGGGTCGGCCTCGAAGATCACCCGGTAGATGTTGTCGTCCCGCCGCCGCACATCGCGGAGCACCTCCTCCACCTCCGTAAGCTCCCGGTTCAACAGCTCGTACTGCAGTAGCAACTGCGGGTTCTCCCGCTTCATCACCGCTTCCTTGGGGCAGTCCACGAACTGGTACACAAGGAAGATGCCCAAAAGCCCGACGAGCAGCCCTGGCAGCACCGCCAGCACGGTGCGACGCACCTTTTGCCAGGCGGTGAGCCGGATGCGCTCGAAATTGAGCGTCTGCGGGTTGAGCCTGTACTTGTGCTCGGGCATCGGGGGCGTGAAAATAGGCATCGCTGCCCACCACGCTCCCGCGGCGATCCATGCCAAGTGCGCCCTTGGCAGCCGCATCCCCACTGTCCACATGAACTCCCGCGAGATCCGCCAGAAGTTCCTCGACCATTTC
>CAZUNW010000208.1:0-3867 GCA_964621425.1 uncultured Chryseobacterium sp.
ACGACTACCAGCTTCTGCTGCAGGCGGCTGAGGGACGGGCGCGCAGCAAGGCCGTGGACGAGTGGGTGCGGCTGAAACTGTCCGACACGTACATCCGCGTGGCGCCGGAGCACGCCGGTTGCCTGTTCCTGCGCGACTGGAACATCGCCGGGAGCGAATGAGCCCGCCGAACGCGGTAATTTCGCCCTCCCCATGAGCACCATCCCCGCCAACGACGTTCAGGCCGTTGAACACTTCGGTGGTCTTTACGGCCGCCTCAAGTCCGAAGTGGGCCAGGTCATCATCGGCCAGGATGCCGTGGTGGACGATGTCCTCATCGCCGTCTTCAGCCGTGGGCACTGCCTGCTGGTCGGTGTGCCTGGACTGGCCAAGACCCTGCTGGTCAACACCGTCGCGCGTGCCCTCGGGCTCAGCTTCAACCGCATCCAGTTCACCCCGGACCTGATGCCAAGCGACATCGTGGGCAGCGAGATCCTCGACGAGGAGCGGCGCTTCCGCTTCGTGAAGGGACCCCTCTTTGCCAACATCATCCTGGCCGACGAGATCAATCGCACCCCGCCCAAGACGCAGGCCGCCCTGCTCGAGGCCATGCAGGAGAAGGCGGTCACCGCCGGCGGCACCACCTACCGCCTGCCCGAGCCCTTCTTCGTTCTGGCCACACAGAACCCCATCGAGCAGGAGGGCACCTACCCGCTGCCCGAGGCCCAGCTGGACCGCTTCATGTTCAATATCTGGGTGGACTATCCCAGCTACGCCGATGAGCTCGCCGTGGTGAAGGCCACCACCAGCGACCGGCAACCCGATGTGCGGCCCGTGCTCACGGCGGAGGAGATCCTGTTCTACCAGGGCCTCGTCCGCCGAATCCCCGTCCCGGACAATGTGGTGGAGTATGCCGTGAAGCTCGCCACCCGCACACGCCCCGGGCTGGATGGCTCGCCCGCCATCATCAAGGACAACATCGGCTGGGGTGCGGGGCCGCGCGCGTCTCAGTTCCTGGTGGTGGGTGCCAAGTGCCATGCCCTGGTGCATGGAAGGTTCTCCCCGGACATCGACGATGTGCGGGCCGTGGCCAAGCCCATCCTCCGCCACCGCCTGGTGCGCAATTACAAGGCCGAGGCCGAGGGCATCACGGTGGACCGCATCGTGGAGTCCATCCTGTGAGGCGCCACCCCGTCTCAGTCGCGCTGGTGCTGGCGCAATTCCTCCTCATCGGTGCCGTGGCCTTGCTCACCCCGTGGGCGCGCGTGGATGCGGTCCGCATGGCCCTGTTCCTGTCCGCGCTGGCGCTCGTGGCATGGGCCGCTTTGCTGATGGGGCCTTCCACCTTCACCGTCTTTCCCGAACCACGGCCGGGCGCGCGTTTCATCGTGCGCGGGCCCTACCGCTGGGTGAGGCACCCCATGTACCTGGGCGTGGTCTTGGCCGCTGGCGCCCTGGGCAGCCTGCCGCCCATGGGCCTGCGTGGCCTGTTCGCCGCCTTGCTGCTGGTGGTGGTCGTGCTCAAGGTGCACCGCGAGGAGCGCCTGCTGGATGCGACCTACCCGGAGCGGCCCGCCCGCATGCGCGGCGTGCACAAGCTGATGCCGGGCCTGTGGTGAACCGTTCCACGCCATGCGCGGTTTATCTTTGAACTGGCGTGCCGGAACCATCCGGCGCCATGCTCCCCATGCGTCCCTTCCTTGCCGCTGGCACCCTGTTGTTCGCCTCCGGGCTCACGGCCCAGATACCCACGGTCGATATCGCCCTGGTGGACAACGGCGCCGGGCAGTTGGAGGTCCGCCTGCGCCCGGATGGTGATTTTGATGAGTTCTTCTCCAGCGTTGTGTTCACCATCCGTTGGGACGCCTCCAGCGGAGCCAACCTGGACCAGGTGGCACAGGTCGCTCCCGTGGCCTTCTACATGCCCGTGATCAAGTCCGGCGTGGAGACCGATGCCGCCGGTTACCGCTACCAGATCTTTGCGGGCTTCGGCACCAATGCGCTCAGCGCGTTCGGCACCAGCTGGACCGCCGGCTCCGAGGTGGTCCTGATGACCGTTCCTGTCGTGAATGGAACCTCGCAGTTCGAGATCGTGAACGACAGCTGGACCGGTGACGTGAACAACAACGGGGACTTCTACCTGTCATTGAACGGCCAGGACCGCACCGGTTCGATCTACCAACTCAGCACTGGTGTGCGGGTGGATGGCGCGGCCGGTCCGGGCATCGCGGTGCATCCCAACCCGGCACAGGGTCCCCTTGTGCTTGACCTCGTGGTGCCGGTCGGCACGCACCGCGCGGCGCTGGAGTGGATGGACCCCTCCGGGCGCCTGGTGCGTTCCGAGGGTATCACGGCCCGTGGCCAGGTGCGCCTGCCGGTGGACGCATCCGGCCTGGACCGCGGCACCTATCTCCTCCGGCTTGTGTTGGATGGGGATGTGGTCACCGAGCGTGTGGTGCTGCGCTAACGGCTAGGAGTTTCCAGCTCAGGGGGTGCTTCCGGATGCCTCCCTGCATGCCATCCGGCCATTGGATCAGGGTGGCGTCGTATTTTTCCCTACCAACTCCTGCCCGATGACCCTTGTCCGTGTTCCGGTCGCTGCTGCGGCGCTCGTCCTGTCGGTCGGCGCACTGGCCCAGTGCATCACCACCTTCCCGTCCAACGAGGCCTTCACAGGATTCACGGTGGGCACCCCCGGCACCTTCGTGAACAATTGGACCAACCTCACCACGGACGACCTGAACTGGTTCGCGGACAACAACGGCACTCCTACGGCGGCCACGGGGCCCATCGGCGACCATACATCCAACAACACTTCGGGCAAGTACCTGTACGTGGAAGCCACGGGTTCCACTGCCTCGCCGAACAAGTCGGCCATCCTGCAATCGCCCTGTTACGACATCAGCAGCCTGGCCACGCCCTACCTCACCTTCTGGTACCACATGCACGGCGCACAGATGGGCGCACTGTACGTGGACCTCAACGTGAACGGCACCATCTACCCCGGTCTCTGGTCGGCATCGGGTGATCAGGGCCAGTACTGGAAGCAGGGTTGGCTGAACCTGTCCCCGTGGGCGGGTCAGACCAACGTGCGGGTGCGTTTCCGGGCCGTTACCGGAACGGGGGAATTGAGCGACATCGCGGTGGATGATGTGTTCGTGGGCAACCTCGCGGCCGTGTTCGGCTGCAACGAGCCCACCGCGGCGAATTACAGCGCCGGGGTCAATGTGAACAACGGCACGTGCGACTACAGCTGCCCTGCCGGCCAGCAACGCGTACGCATCGACCTGGTGGCGGACAACTATCCCGGCGAGATCTCCTGGACACTGAAGAACGGCGCCACCAACACGCTGCTTGCCAGTGGCACCTACACCGGCACCACGCTCTGCGTGCCGGCGGGCACCTGCCTGGTGTTCCGCATCAACGACACGGCCGGCGACGGTATCTACCACAACTCATACGGTTATGGGGCATACGCCGTCTATCTGGACAACACGCTCATCGTATCCGGTGGCCAATATGCCCAGTTCGAGGAGACGGTGTTCAACTGTCCGCCCGGGTACAGCTGCTCCGAGGCGATCCCGGTGGGACTGGGTCAGCACACTGCGCCCAGCCTGGAGTATTGGTACGATTTCACCCCGCAGGTGCAGGGGTCGTACACCATCACCACCTGCGGGCTCAACAACTGCGACACCAAGCTCTGGCTGTACGACATGGCGTGCAACCTGGTGAACCCGCAGCCGGGGATCGAAGGGGCCACATTCGGGGATGACAACGATGGGGGATGCGGACTGCAGGCGGTGGTGAACGCCAACCTGCCGGCTGGGGTGACGCACCACCTGCGCGTGGGTACCAACAACGGAAGCTGTTCCAGTGTGCAGTTCGAGA
>CAZUNW010000208.1:3877-4133 GCA_964621425.1 uncultured Chryseobacterium sp.
GAGATCATCTACAATGGCCCGGTGGTGGGCTGCATGGACCCGGGTTCGTGCAACTACGAGCCGCTGGCCACCATCGCCTGCCAGGGATGCTGCATTGCGACGGGGGATCCGGCCTGTCCGGACGGGCCGGACCTGATCATGAGCCAGAGCGCCCTGCAGAGCAGTCTGAGCCTCTCCACAGTGAACATCACGGACGCCTGTGCTCCGGTGGAGGGCTGCACCAAGGGATTGGGCCAGCGTTATGTGCTGCGCTTCA
>CAZUNW010000209.1:0-2375 GCA_964621425.1 uncultured Chryseobacterium sp.
AGCCGTCGGGCACGGCCCGGCGCAGCCAGATCGGGGTGCTGATCCAGCGCCTGCCGCCGATGCCTCGGTAGGGTGGGAAGGTGTGTGAGACGATGAGCAGCGGACGTGCCATGGGCGTGGCGAAGGTATCCGCCTGTGCACCATGCGTGCGAACGGCCCGGACGCCGCGGTGCCATGCGCATGGGCCGGTTAGCTTTACCGACCTTTGCAAGGCATGGACAGGCATGTGCTGATCACGGGCGGGGCGGGTTTCATCGGGAGCCATCTCGTGGACCGTTTGCTCGCCGATGGCGGCTGGCGGATCACCGTGCTGGACAACTTCGATCCGTTCTATCCGCGTGCGGTGAAGGAGCGCAACCTGGCCGCTGCTGCCGCCGATCCCCGGTTGCGCGTGGTGGAGGCCGACCTGCTTGCACCCGATCTGGAGGCCCTGGTCGGCGAGGGTCCGATCGACCTCATCGTCCACATGGCGGCCAAGGCGGGCGTGCGGCCCAGCATCGCGGACCCCCTGGGCTACCACCGCGTGAACGTCACCGGCACGCTGGCGCTGCTGGGGATGGCCAGGCGCCGCAAGGTCCCGCACTTCATCCTGGCAAGCAGCAGCAGCGTTTATGGCGAGGACCCGAACGTGCCTTGGAAGGAGGATACGGGCGGCCTCGTGCCCATCAGCCCTTACGCCGCCACCAAGCTGGCCGCCGAGCAGTTCGCCCGGGTGCATGCGGACCTGCATGGGCTGCGGGTCACCGTGCTGCGCTTCTTCACGGTATACGGCCCCCGCCAGCGACCGGACCTGGCCATCCACCAGTTCTTCCGAAAGGTGGCGGCGGGTGACACCATCCTGCAGTTCGGCGACGGGACCACGCAGCGCGACTACACCTTCGTGGACGACATCGTGGCGGGCGTCAGCGCGGCCATGGACCGCACCAGGGGCGGACGGTACGAGGTGTACAATCTGGGCAACAGCGGCACCGTGATGCTGCGTGACCTGATCGCGGCCATCGAGCTTGAGCTTGGGCGCAAGGCGGTGGTGGAGGTCCGGCCCGAGCAGCCCGGTGACGTGCCCCGCACCTTTGCCGATGTCGCCAAGGCTGCGCGCGACCTGGGCTTCCGTCCGGCCACCCCGCTGGCCGAGGGCCTTGCGCAGTTCCACGCATGGCTCCGGGAGGAGGCCAACGCCGTTCGCTGAGCCATGGGATCACGTGTCATCGGCATTTCGCACAAGACCCGCTACTGGCAGCATTATGTGTTCAGCCACCCGCCCGAGGGATACCGCTACTCCCGCATGGTGGACATGCCGTGGCACATGACGGGCATCGTCAACGCATTCCTGTGGCACACGCGCTTCTTCCTCCCCGTGAAGCGCTGCGACCTCTATCATACCTACAACTGCATCGTTGCCAACCGCCATCCGTGGGTCATCGAGGTGGAGAGCTACCTGCCACGCTTCAAGCCCATGCGAGAGACGCATCCCCTCTTCCGCTGGGGCCTGCGTCGGCTCGCCTCGGATGATTGCCGTGCCCTGCTCTACACCAGCGAGCATACGTTCCGCATGAACCGCGACAAGCTCGTTGCCGCAGGCGTGGACCCGGCCAAGATGCACGTGGTGTATCGCGCGGTGGAACAGTACGCCCGCGGTGACAAGGATCCCGGCACCTTCACGGTGCTTTTCGCCGGCAATGGGTTCTATCGCAAGGGCGGCATCGAGCTTCTGAAGGCCTTCCAGCGCCTGGGGCGTTCTGAGGTGCGGCTGGTCATCGTGAGCAGCCTGGAGGTGGATTGGGGCGTGTTCCCCCCGGATGCGGACATTCAGTGGGCCGAGCGCACCATCGCCGCCGATCCGCGCATCACCCTGCACCGGGGCCTGCCGCACGCGGCCCTGCTCCAGCGCATGCGCACGGCGGACGTCTTCGTCAGCACCACGTTCGCAGACCCCTTCAACAACACCATCCTGGAGGCCATGGGCGCCCAGCTGCCGGTGATCGGCTCGCGCATCAGCAGCCTGCCCGAGATCGTGCAGCACGACCGCAATGGCTGGCTGCTGGAAGTGGAGGGACGGGACAGCGACACCATCGCGGACGACATCATGCTCCACCTGCGCCGCCTGATGGACGATGCGGCCCTGCTGCGGCGCATGGGCGACGCGTCGCTGGAGGTCGTGCGGGAGAAGTTCGACATCCGCGTGCGCAACGCCCGCCTCATCGAGCTTTACGGTCGGGCATTGGGCGACTGAGGCCCGCCGTCCAGCAGGGAGGTGATGCGATCCGCCACAAGGGGCGTCAGTCGTGTCACACCGCGTGCATTGAGGTGCTGCGAGTTGTAGAAGAAGCTGCGGTCGTTGCAGAAGGGTTCGGCGGAAAGGTCCCAGAACGGCGCTC
>CAZUNW010000209.1:2385-4110 GCA_964621425.1 uncultured Chryseobacterium sp.
TAGGTGGCCAGGATGGTGGCCCGGTTGAGCGTGATGCGCTGGTTCTCCACCAGTTCGGGCGTATAGCAAAGGGCCACCCGCGCGCCCGCCTCACGTGCGGTCCGGATCAGCTCGCGGAGCCGTTCCACCGAGTGGGCGCTCTCGTGGTAGCGCACCCCCGTCGGATGCTCCCGCACGAAGTTGTCGAACGAGCCCTCCCACGGCCAGTCGCGCAGCTCGAAACCAAGGTGCACGGGATCGTGCAGCGTATCCTCCAGCCCCAGCAGGCCCTTCACTGCGAGGCCTGCAAGGCCCGGTCCGTGGCGCATGAATGGATAGAGCGGGATCCAGCGGTCCTTCCAATGGTCAGGGGCCACGCCGCGCACCGCTTGATACACGGCGGGCTGGTCCAGGTAGGGGGCGTACTGCTGGCCGAAGTATAGGGCGCTGTCGGGTTCGAGGCTGATGATGTCCACCTCCTGGACCACGAGCCGTGGTGCCGGGTGATGGGCGAGGTAGGTGCGAAGGCGTCCCAGTTGCAGGTCGAGCTGCGTGCCATCCATGCCGATGTTGTAGGCACGGAGGCCCGTGCGCTTCCCGATGGCCTCGGCATCGAAATGAACCAGGCTCCGGCTGCTGCCTGTGAAGAGCACATCGGCCTGCGCCCGTCCGCCCACCACATCGTTCCATACGCCGAACACGTCCGTGGTGCGGCTGCGGAGCCCGTGCATCAGCAGCATGTGCAGGCCGATGGCGATGCCCGCGACCAGCAGGGCGAACAGCAGCGTGCGGCGGATGAAGGGGTGCATCGCTCAGAACTGGAAGTAGATGAACTGCTGTTCCCCATGGCCGCCGGCGAAGGTGATGGCCGCCAGGAGGAACAGGTAGATGGCCCAGCGCACCGGTCGCGCGGACGGAAGCCGCTCCAAGCCATGGGCGCGCTCCCGCTGCAACCATTCCACCGCGACAAGCAGTACGATGCAGGCCATCCCTGGTGCAAGCAGCTTGTGCCCGCCAAGAAAGGCCAGGGTCTGCTGCCATTGGCCCTGGCGCATCCAGCCATCGGTCATGCGGCCCAGGTACCCGAAGGCATGGCCCAGGTCCTCCGCGCGGAAGAACACCCAGGCAAGGCAGGTGAGCGCAAAGGTGGCTGCGATGCGCGCCGCATCGGCCACGCCAGGCAGGTGCCTGCCCGGTGCCACGGTGCCCAGATTCATCCGGTTGCGACCGCCCAGCAGCAGGGGCAGGAAGTAGATCGCATTCAGCAGGCCCCAGGCCAGGAAGGTCCAGTTGGCACCGTGCCAGAACCCGCTCAGCAGGAAGATGGCGAAGGTGTTGCGCACGCTCATCCATGGTCCGCCATGGCTGCCCCCCAGCGGGATGTAGACGTAATCGCGGAACCAGGTGCTGAGGCTGATGTGCCAGCGGCGCCAGAACTCGGCGATGTCCCGGCTGAAGTAGGGGAAGGCGAAGTTGCGCATCAGCTCGAAGCCGAAGAGGCGTGCACAACCGATGGCGATGTCGCTGTACCCGCTGAAATCCCCGTAGATCTGGATGGCGAAGAGCACGGCACCGAGGGCCAGCAGCGGGCCGGGGAGGTGGTCGCTCCCGTCGAAGATGGCGTCCACGAGGGTGGCGCAGTTATCGGCGACCACCACCTTCTTGAACAGTCCCCAGAGCATCTGGCGAAGTCCGTCAGCGCCGAGCGCAGCATCGAACCCGCGCTGCCGCGCGAACTGCGGCAGC
>CAZUNW010000210.1:0-4095 GCA_964621425.1 uncultured Chryseobacterium sp.
GGTCGAAGCGTGTCCTGCGCGCCTTGTCCAGCCCCACGGCGCCGTCCTCGGCCTCCTCCACGCTGTGCTTCTCGTGTTCCAGGATGTCCTTCAGGGCGGCGCGGATCGCCTTCTCGTCGTCGATGATCAGGATCTTGGCCATGGTGTTCGGTTCTGCGAAGTTGGCGACCAGCCGCCACCCGGTGCATGCTGCAACGATGATGCCGGAACCGGCCCTTCAGTGCTGCACCTGGATGCGGCCTCGTGCAATGCCGTTCCGGTCGGTCACCTCCAGCAGGTAACTGCCTGCCGGTAGGCGGTCGACCGCCAGATGGGCAAGTCCCAAGGGCAGCGGTCCGCAGTGCATCAGCTGCTCCCCGGTCGCTGTGCGCAGTGCGATGGTGGCGGGTCCAGTGTCCAGCCGTACATGCAGGGTCTCCCGGGCCGGGTTCGGCCAGGCGTGCACGTGGGAGGGCGCCACCCCCCCGACGGTGGTGGTGCCCCCCGGCGCCACAAGCAGCACACCCTTCATGCCCATGAAGCCGTGCGGTTCGCACACGAAATAGTAGGTGCCGGCTGTGTCGATGGCGAAGGTGGTATCCCGTCCGATCACCGTGCGGAATCCGCCATTGTGGATGGCCAGGTCCTGCGCCCAGTCCTGGGCGGCCACCTCCATCATGTTGTGCAGCTGCTGGGTCTGGAAGCGGACGCTGTCACCGGCCAGCATCACGACCGTGTCCGGCAGGAAGAAGAAATCGAGGGCGCGCACCAGGTGGGTCGTCTGTGCGGCCGCCGTCATGGGCAGCAGGCCGAGGGTGAGGAGCAGTGCACGCACGGTGCAAAGGAACGGCCTGTGCGGTGGTTCTGGCATCGGGTTCGGGGAGCAGCGGGAGCTGCCGGCTTCGCGCTTTCCGCATGGGATGGCGGAACATGCACCTGCCCGGGTAGGGCTCAGTGCTGCAGCGGGCGCTTCTTGATGATGCCACCGCGCGTGTCCTTCACGGGGCTCATGACCACGAAGGCGTGGGGATCGATGCGCTCGATCTCGGCGAGGATGCGGCTGACCTCCAGGCGGGTGATGACGCAGTAGATGATCTCCGTGTCGTAGCTTCTGCCGTCCCGCCCGAAGCCGCGCCTGCCGGTGTAAACGGTCATCCCCCGTCCCAGCATGGTGCCGATCAGGTGCTTCACTTCCTCGTGGCGGGGGCTGATGATGGTGAGCCCGGTGTATTCCTCGATGCCCTCGACCACGAAGTCCACCGTGCGGCCCGCCACGAGATATGTCAGCATGGCGTACAGCGCCGTTTCCACGCTGATGAGCCATGCGGCCGCGCCGAAGATGAATACGTTTACGGCGAGGATGATGTCGCCGATGGAAACGCCCATGCGCCGGCTCAGGGCGAGGGCGAGGACCTCGGTGCCGTCGATCACACTGCCGCCACGTACGGCCAGTCCCACGCCGGCACCCATGAAGAAGCCCCCGAAAATGGCCACGAGGAGCCTGTCGTGCGTCACCACGGGGAAGTGCATCAGGGCGGTGAGCGCAGCCAGTGCGAGGATGGCCGCGGTGGTCTTGAGGGCGAACTCGCGTCCGATGGTGCGATGGGCCACCAGCATGAAGGGGGCGTTGACGAGGACCAGCAGCGCCGGCAGGTGCAGCCCGGTCAGCTGGTCGGTGAGCAGGGCGATTCCCGTGGCGCCACCGTCCAGGAAGCCATTGGGGAGCAGGAAGCTTTCCAACCCGAACGCGGCGCTGAGGATACCCAGGGACATGAACACCACGTCCTTGGCCCTGCGCCGCAGGGCCAAGCGCAGTGCGAAGAGCTGCCGCGCCCTGCGGTAGCGGCTTTGCGCAACCTCCAGCCCGGAGGGAACCGGCAGAAGCCGCACAAGGGTGTGGTGCAGGAAGTTCCTCATGCGTCGGGTGTGGTCCGGTCGAGCGCGCGGTGCGCAGCGCCTTCCTTGAGCGCATAGCGGCTCCAGGCCAGCTCGCGGATGCCACCTGCGGTCAGCACCCGTTCGATGGCCACCAGGCCGTAGGCGATGTGGTCCACGCGGTGGGGTGGCAAGCCGGGTACCCCGGCCCGCTCCTCGCGCGGCATGCGCATGAGACCGTCCTTCAGCTCGGAGAAGGCCATGTCGTCGAACGGCAGGGTGAGGTCCGAAGGCAGTAACGGCACTCCCCGTGCGGCGGTCACCATGGCGGCAAGGCTGTCGAAACTCCCGGCGCTGCCAACCAGTACATGTGGTTCGTGCCGGTCGATCACCGCCCACAGCGGTTCAAGCCGTTCATCGAGGTGGGCGGCCAGGCGCATCTCCTCCTCGAGGGTGGGCGGTTCACTGAAGGGCACGCGCTGGCGCAGCCGTGTGACGCCCAGTTCGAAGCTGCGCTTCCACATCACGGCGCGGCCCGTGGCCAGGATGAACTCCATGCTGCCGCCGCCGATGTCCATCACCAGCGCGGGCCTGTCGCCGAAGGGCACCGCCAGGCGGACGCCCTCCAGGATCAGGCCGGCCTCGGTATCGCCGTCGATGATGCTGATGATCACGCCCAGTTCGTGCTCCGCGCGTCGGGTGAGGTCCGTGGCGTTCACGGCGCTGCGCAGGGCCGATGTGCCATAGGCGGCGATGTGTGTGGCGCCTTGGTGACGTGCGGCCTCCACGTGTACGCGGAGGGCCTCTATGCCGCGTTCAACTGCCACAGGGGTGATCCGCCCGTCCTCGATGCCATCACGGCCAAGGAAGACGGCCCGTTCGGCGCTGTGCACAACCCGCAGGCGCGCTCCTTCACGCTCGGCCACCACCAGGTTGAAGGTGTTGGTGCCCAGGTCGATGACTGCCACGCGCATGGAGGCAAGTTCGCGCTTTGCACGGATCCGTGGTCCCGCGAGCGTACCGCGCCCTGCTTGCAAGGGCAGCGGGGTCCGGCGGGCAAGTCCGTCAGGCCGTGCGCGGAAGCCGGATCATCCCTTGTAGAACAGCCATCGGCCGAGCTCCCGCCAGCTCGCCTTCTTACCGTACATCAGCACCCCGGTTCGGTAGATGCGCCCGGCGAGCCAGGTGGTGAGCACGAAGGTGCCGATGAGCAGCACCATGCTCAGCACCAGCTGCCACGGGGTCTCCAGTACGTTGCCCATGGCCACGCGCACCATCATCACCACCGGGCTGGTGAAGGGGATGATGGAACCCCAGAGCACCAGGGGACTTCCGGGGTTGGTGATGGCGGTCTGTGCGATGAAGATGGCGGCCATCAGGGGAAGGGTGACGGGGAAGACGAACTGCTGGGTGTCGGTCTCGCTGTCAACGGCGCTGCCCACGGCGGCGAAGAGCGAGCTGTACAGCAGGTATCCGGCAAGGAAGTAGAACACGAACATGCCAAGCACGAAGGGAATGTTGATGCGGCGCACGACCTCCATCACTTCGTTGCGATCCGGAGTGCCTGCGCCCGCCTCCCGGGCCAGTTCAGCCTGCAGCTCACCGGTCATCTGTTGCTCGGCCAGCACCTCCCGTGGGTCAAACCGGTCCTTCATCAGCATCGCGGTGCCGGCCGTCATCAGCGCGGCGGTGATGGCGATCCACAGGGTGAACTGGGCCAGGCCCACCAGTGCGATGCCCACGATCTTGCCCATCATCAGCTCGAATGGTCGTACGCTGCTGATGAGCACCTCCACGATGCGGTTGCTCTTCTCCTCCAGCACGCCCCGCATCACCTGTACAGCGTAGAGGAACACGAAGAAGAACATGATGTATGCAAGGCCGAAGCCCACTGCCGCCAGGGCCTGCTCATGGCTCTCCTCGCCCGCCTTGTCGATGTCGAAGAGCTGCAGGTTCAGGGCTGTGCTGATGCGTGCGTAGGTGTCCGGGTCCACCTTGTTCACGCGGAGCTTCTCCCGCTCCAGCGTGCGTTCCAGTTCGCTCTGCACCTTCCGCTGGGCGTTGATGCCTGGCAGGTCCTTGTAGAAGAGCTGGATGGTGTTGGTCTCCAGGATGGCCTCGTTCACATTTCCGAACTCTCGGATCAATTCGTCAAAGACGCCAAGAACGAACTCAAGGTCGGTGATATCGTCAAATGCCGCGTGATGGCTGTGGATGTGGAGCAAAAACGCATTGCTCTCT
>CAZUNW010000211.1:0-4091 GCA_964621425.1 uncultured Chryseobacterium sp.
ATCGCGCTCAAGGAGGATGACCTGCGGGCGTTCTGCAGGGTTCACGACTGGACGCAGTACCAAGGCAAGTTCGTGAGCGTGCATTGCAGCGCCGATGCCATCGTGCCCACCTGGGCGTTCATGCTTGTGGCTGTCCACCTGCAACCCTTCGCGGCGTTCGTCACGCAAGGGGAAACCGACCAGTTGGAGCGCGCCGTATTCACCCGCTTCGTGCAGCAACTGGACGTGGAGCCCTACCGAAGCGCCCGCGTGGTGGTGAAGGGCTGCAGCAAGCTGCCCGTTCCGCTCAACGCGTACGTGGAACTCAGCGCAAGGCTGCTTCCGGTTGTGAAGAGCCTGATGTTCGGCGAGCCATGCAGCACGGTGCCGCTGTACAAGGCTCCGAAGGCCTAGGCACTACCTTCACAGGCGTGCGGAACACCGCTGTTTGCCTATTCACCTGTGCGGTGACCCTTTTGCAGGCGCAGGGTATCCTTAAGCAGATCCCCGGCATGCCCGGCAACGTGCAGGGTACGCCGGTGAACGGGAATGCGAGCATGGCGTCGCCGGACACCAGCGGTATCCGCAGTGAGCACGGCTGGTATCTGAGCCCCCATGGCACCATCCGCGTACTGGTGCTGTTCGCCGAGGTGGTCTACGACAAGGAACCCGGACGTGACCCACAGCCCGATGGGGCGGACCATTGGCCACGGGAGCGCCTGCCGCGGTGGAAGGACGAAGTCTTCGACCCGCATCCGCTACGGGCACCCAGGGCGATGGTGACCCGCTATTACCATGACATCAGCCTGGGGCGCTACACGGTGCTCGGCGACCATGTGGACCGCCTGCTCCAACTGCGCCAGAGCGAGCATGGCGACCTGCGCAACGCAAACGACCTGAGCCGTGCCGCCGTCGTGGAGGCCAACAAGCTGGGCGCTTTTCGGACCGCACACGGACTGGCGCTGGCCGACTTCGACCTGTGGAAGGACTGCGACACACCGGGCGCCATCAAGGAGGCGGGGCCGGACACTCCGCACAGCCTTGACCATGTGATGGTCATTGTGCGCAACAGCAGCCTCACGCACGGCCAGGGAAGCACCGACGCGGGCAGCAGCGGCCTGCTGTTCGGGCATGCGAGCGACACACAGAGCCGGTTCGGCGGGATGAACGCCCTGCCGTTCGAGATCCTGAAGCACGAGTTCAACCACCTGCTGCTGGGCGGCAACAACTTCCACAGCGGCGGGGGGAACGCAGCGCAGTTCCAGAGCCATTTCATCGCCCTGCAGGGCGGACACAGCATGATGGGCGCCGCGAGCAGTGCCTTGCTCACGTGTTGCGCATGGGACCGCGACCGGCTGGGCTGGCGGGCCGATGGTGCACCATTCCGCATCAACGCACTGCGGATAGATGGCAGCAGGGCCGATGGCGACCTTGATCCCGCCGGCGGGGATACCGGCATATTCGTGCTGCGCGACTTCGTGGGCACGGGCGATGCCCTTCGCCTGCGGCTGCCCCACCTGCCCGATGGTGTGCACCCGCAATGGCTCTGGCTTGAGAACCACCTGGGCTTCGCCCGCAACGGCAGCCCAACGGACCGCTTCCACTGGGAGGCCGACAACAGCTGCATCGCACCCGTGGCTCCGGGGCTCTTCGCCATGGTGCAGGTGGACCATGACCAGCGCCGGGGCCGGGACATCTTCAAGGGCCACGCCGACTACCTGCGACCGGTGCCCGCCACCGGCTTCTTCGACCTGCGGCTGCGGGGCGACACCCTGGCCACGGACTGCCCCTTCCCGGGTGGGCGGAGCCTCGCGTTCAACGCGGACGCACGCGACTCGAACCCGCTGAGCGGAGCCCACGAACTGGAACTCCCCGTGTACGACCGGAATGGCGACGGTCGGCTGGACCGCCGTGAGCATTTCATCCCGGGCACCCGCGTGGTGGAGGGCCGCATCGGTGCCGAGGCCGTGTTCTTCGGCAGGCCAGAGCATGCCTTCCGTATGAATGGCGTCCGTACCCTCGGCCTGGCCACGGACCCGTCAAGCGCCAGCATGATGACCCTGGTGAGCGCCGGGGGAAAGGCCCTGTACCAAGGCAGGCCGGACGCGCGCCTGGTGGTGCTGAACGGCATCCGCGTGGACCTGCTCGCGGAGGCACCGGACGGCGCATTGACCCTGCGTGTGCGCAACGACGACAACCTCGTGGACAGGGATGTCCGATGGTGTGCCGACAGCATCCTGCTTCCGCCGCTGCGCGGACGTGGGGGGGTCGGGCTGACCATACAGGGCGGTGCACGCCTGCTCCTGGACCGCTCGGCCACGCCCACGCGGGTGGACCGCCCCGAGGAGGCCGACGGGACCACCTGGTTCAGCGGACCCACACGATTCACGGTCGCCACCGGCGCCACCCTCGGCATTTCGCAGGGCGCGACCCTGGAGCTCCGGCGGGGAAGCGAACTGCATGTGCAGCCGGGCGCCACGCTGCGGTTCGCCGCAGGAGCACGCGCACGGCTGGACCGCACCTCGCGCATCATCCTGCACGGCGGCTCCTCCCTGGACATGCCCGCCAGGGAACGTGGCAAGCTGGAAAAGCGCGGTCGGATCGTGCGCCGCTAAGTCTCAGTACGCGCGGACGTTCCTGCCCTCGCGCCAATTGATGAACGCCCGCAGGGCAACGCGGTCACCGCCCGGGGTGGGGTAATCACCGGTGAAGTACCAGTCGCCCACGTGGCCGGGACAGGCCGCGCGAAGGCCCTCGATGCCCTGGTAAAGGATGCGCACGTCCGCATCGATCCCCGGCGGGGTCAGCAGCTCGGTGATCTTGGCGCTGATGCGATCGGCGGTGAACGGCCGGTAGATGTCCTTGACGTGGTTAACCATGGAACCCAGCGGCTTCTCCACATCGGCCTTGCAGCGCGCATACACGTCATCGACCAACGCCTCCTGCCCGGTCTCCTTCAGGAGCGCGATGGCCGCCTGGAAGGCCACCAGGTCGCCCAGCTTCGCCATGTCGATCCCGTAGCAGTCGGGATAGCGGATCTGCGGCGCGCTGCTGACCACCACGATGCGCTTCGGACCGAGACGGTCGAGCATGCGCAGGATGCTCTGACGCAGGGTGGTGCCACGCACAATGCTGTCGTCGATCACCACCAGGTTGTCGACACCGGGCCTCACCGTGCCGTAGGTGATGTCGTACACATGGGCTACCAGGTCGTCCCGCGCATCGTCACCGGTGATGAAGGTGCGCAGCTTGGCATCCTTGATGGCGACCTTCTCCAGGCGCGGCCGCATGGCCAGGATGCCGGCCAGCGCTGCAGGGTCGGGAGAGGGGCCCAGTTCAAGGATGCGGCTCGCCTTCACGCGGTCCAGAGCCTCCTCCATGCCCCGCACCATGCCGTAGCAGGCCACCTCCGCGGTGTTGGGGATGAACGAGAGCACCGTGTTCTCCAGGTCGTGGTCCACCGCCTCCAGGATGGCCGGGCAGAGGGAACGGCCGAGGGCGATCCGCTCGCGGTAGACGTCGCTGTCGCTTCCGCGGCTGAAGTAGATCCGTTCGAAGCTGCAGGAGGTCTTCTCCCGCGGTTCGCGCACCAGGTGCTCACCGTAGCTGCCATCCTTGCGGATGATCAGCGCGTGGCCCGGGGTGAGTTCGTGCACGGCGCTGGTGGGCAGGCGGAAGGCGGTCTGGATGGCAGGTCGCTCACTGGCCACCACGACCACCTCGTCATCCGCGTACCAGAAAGCCGGGCGGATGCCGTTGGGGTCACGCAGGACGAAGGCATCGCCATGTCCGATCATGCCGGCAAGGACATAGCCTCCATCGAAGTCGAGCGCACTGTTCACCAGGATCTGCCGTACATCCATCTTCTCGGCGATCACCTGCGTGATCTGCCGGTCGTTGTAGCCCAGTTGACGGTGGATCTGGGCGATGCGGTCGTTCTCAACATCCAGGTAATGCCCGATCTTCTCGAGCACCGTCATGGTGTCACTGCGCTCCTTGGGATGCTGACCGATGCTGACGAGCAGGTTGAACAGTTCGTCGACGTTGGTCATGTTGAAGTTGCCCGCCATAACCAGGTTGCGCGTGATCCAGTTGTTGAGGCGGCGGCGTGG